>JAYTJI010000001.1:0-4581 GCA_043731245.1 Methylococcaceae bacterium
TCATCCTCCTATCATGAACGAGGTTTAAGCGCTTGTCAGACTCACAACCGTTAGAAATACAGAGCTCCTTCAGACTCATTTATCATTGGAAGAGGCTAACCGTTGACAACCACATTAAAGCCTTGCGCCAACCATAAATTGATTTCCTTGCCGATGCCGTAACGCAGTCCGTGACTGTCCCATTGCATCGCAAAAAAGCCTTGCTTTTCTTTAGCGGCGAATTCCGCTTCGCTCAAATGAATATGGTTTTCACCTACCAACTCAGGCAGACGGGTAATATAACGGTGTGCAAAAACACATTTCGCACTGCCCAGTTTCTCGCGGGCATACTGCATCAGCGTATCCTTGCCCGAACCTGAAGGGCCGATGACATAAAACAGTTGTCCCTGACGCATTAAATACCCCCGTACAAAGCCTGATATACCAGCTTGCCGTTCACCCAGGTTTGCCGTGCTTGCGGATAAGTATCGACAAAATCAACGCATACCAAATCGGCGCGTTTACCAACCGCGATTTCGCCACGATCACTAAGCCCCAATGCTTGGGCTGGATTCAGGCTGACCAGTTTTACCGCTTCCGATAAGCGCAATACGTCGCGCTGTTCCAATATAAACACCGCCGTCAATAAACTAGCGGGCGTGTAATCCGAACACAAACAAGTCGCTACACCGTGTTCAATCGCATCTTGCGCTTTCATTGAGCCGCTTTGGCTTTTGCCGCGCAGAATATTTGGCGCACCCATAATGGTGTTCATGCCTTGTTCAATCGCACAGCGGGCAGTGTCCAGATTAATAGGGAATTCGCTGATATGCACCCCCAGCCCTTTGATTTCGGCTATTTTTTCGGGGCAATCATCATCATGACTGGCAACGTGAACCTTTTTGCTGTGCGCGTGTTTAATCAATTGCCTGACTCTGATTTGCGCGGCTTCTGCTTGCGCTAATTTGTCGTCTATCAGTGCCTGCGTTTCGGCAGCGGTTTTTTGATAGCTTTTTTGCAAATAATCCTGATAGGCACGCATATCCTTAAACTGCCCCTGCCCCGGTGTATGATCCATAATGGACAGCAAATGCACCGCATCTTCATCCAGTAATTCCATTAATATCGGCAGCGCGGTCGGATCGGTGATTTCGTAGCGCGTATGCACACGGTTATCAACCAAGCCTTTGCCGTTAAACGCATGAAGGGCACGCACAATGTCGGCCGCCATCGCATTATTACGCAGCCCCAATTCAGCATTGGCAAACGACAGTGAATGAAACACCGTGGTAATGCCCGCTGCGGCGTTGCGCTTGTCGGCTTGGGCAATGGCGAACTCCAGTGGAAAATGCACATTAGGTCTGGGTTCGATGTCTTTCTCCAAGGCATCGGCATGAAGATCGATCAAACCGGGGAGCAAGTAACGGTTGCCTAAATCGACTTTTTGTTCGGCATTAGCATCGCTTGGGTTAATGGCGGCGATGCGGCCATTTTCTATTAATAACGACGCATGTTCAATAACGGCATCTGTTAACACCAGACGCGCATTGGTAACTAAATAATTCATGATGACTCCAAAAATTCATGACTCTATGTGGAATTATGTAGGGTACGCATCGCGTACCTTTTCAAGGCTTTCGGGTAACTCGATACTTTCATAAAGGTACGCGATGCGTACCCTACAAAAGCTTTCTACACATCAGCCGCCTGCTTCTGGAACGCTTAATTCAACAACCTCATCCGCCATGCGCTTAACCAGATCGGCATGATGAAAAATTGCCAACATGCCGACACCTTGTTCCTTTTTGCGTTGAATCAGCGCCACCACGCGGTCGGTGGTTTCGGCGTCCAGACTGGCGGTCGGCTCATCCAGCAACAGCAGTCGGGGCGAGGCAATCAAACCGCGAGCTAGATTCACCCGTTGTTTTTCGCCACCGGAAAAAGTCGCAGGCGGCACTTCCCATAAGCGTTCGGGAATATTCAATTCCGCCAGTAATTCAGCTGCCCGCGCCCGCCCTTCCTGCTTATTAATGCCTTGCCGATATAAAGGCATGGCCACTACATCTAGGGTTTTTTGCCGTGGCAAGGTATGCAAAAACTGGGTGACGAAACCGATTTCCTCACGCCGCAATTCCAGAATGCGATGCTCTAAGGCTAGCGCTAAGTCCAAGATTCCACCCGCAGCTGTTTCGTACAACAATCGTCCGCTGCTGGGTAAATAAGTCCGGTAAATGCTTTTTAGCACCGACGATTTGCCAGCACCGGTGGGGCCGATTAACGCGGTCAATTTGCCTGAATACACGGTGAGATTGACCTGCGAAGAGGACGGAATGACTTTGTGTTGTTCGTGCAGAAAAAATGTTTTGGACAGATTCTCCACGCTTAATAACGGTTTGTTGACCATGCCTCTGTTCCTTATAACGCTGAAGCGACCAGTTGTTGGGTGTAGGCGTGTTGCGGGTCTTCCAGAATCTGGTCGGTCAGCCCACTTTCAATCACACGCCCGTATTTCATCACTAAGGTACGTCCCGCCAAGAGTCGAATCACGCCTAAATCATGGGTCACTACGATCATGGCAGTGTTCAGTTCTGACTGGATTTCCAGAATCAAATCCAGAATTTTTGCCTGCACCGATAAATCCAAGCCCGTAGTGACCTCATCCAAAAACAATAATGGCGGACGCGTGGCGAGTGCTTTAGCAATTTGCACCCGTTGCTGCATGCCACCTGAAAAATTTTTAGGCAGTTCGTCCATACGCGCGGTCAGCACCTCGGTACGCGCTAACAATTCACGGGCGCGTTCGCGAATTTCGCTGTAATTCATCACTTGACTCATCAATAACCGTTCGGCAATATTGCCCCCCGCCGATATATCGAAATTAAGCCCCAAATTGGGATTTTGATAAACCATGCCGAAACGATGATTACGCAAACTTCGCCGTTGTGCAGGATTGAGCTTGAATAAATGCTTCTGCTCGGTGTCATCAAAAAAAATAGCACTGCCGCTATAAGGCATTTGATCAAAATACAGGCACTTGACCGCTGTTGATTTGCCGCTCCCCGCCTCGCCCATGATGCCTAGAATTTCACCTTTGTAGAGATCAAAGCTCAAATCATGTAGTGCAACAATACTGCCGCAATGCGGGCAGATATTGGTTTCAAACTCGGCACCCGTACTGGTGAAACATAAATCACAGCCTTTTCCATAGACTTGCGACAAGCCTTTGACTTCCAGAATCTTATCCATGTGCGCACTCCTGCTGCTGTTCGCAATAATCACTGTCGGAACATTGATAAACCCGTTCACCTTGTTCATCAATAAACTCATCCAAAAAGCTTGCCCTAGAGCCACATTGCTTACACGCCCGTCGCTCACCGTGACTATCAGTAAAATCTTCAATGCGGAACGGTACGTCATCGAACGCCAACGGCTCGGCGCGGCAATGGGGTGGAACAGCGTAGATTTTTTTCTCACGCCCCGCACCGAACAGAATCAACGCCTTGGAGTCGTGCAGCTTGGGTACGTCATAACGCGGAATCGGCGACGGATCAATAATGTAATGCCCGTTGATTCGGGTCGGATAACGGTGAGAAATGGTGATTTCATCAAACTTGACGATGTCCTCGTACAGCTTCACCAACAGCCTGGAATAATCCGCCTCACCGTGCATGGTTTTACGTTTATCCTCACTGGGTTCGACAATCACCAGCGCATCGGGATAAGGCACTTGTAGCACTAGAATCTGATCAGCGCGTAGCGATTGCTCAGGAATAGAGAGCATGCAAAACCGGGGGAGGCACTAAACGACGAATTGAAACAAATGTTTTAGCCGTGACATCTCGGCTTTCGGCGGGAAATACGGCGGCGCAATCAGTCGAAAAACATCTGTTTTCCGTCAGCTCAAATTCAAAGATAACATTGGCTCCGACTGCCTCCCCCGGTTTTGCATGCTCTCGATGATCTTCCAAAGACGTAAATAGGCCACAAACAGGCATGGAAGGCACGCAACCATAGCCGATCACTAAAATTTAGATGTGCCAAATCATTGTTTGTCGGTACACCGATAGAGATATTCTCGTTTTTCGATGGAAATTACAATAATAGCCAATTTAGCATTGGAATTCATAGTAAGTTTTACTGGGGTTAGCAAGCTTACCCCAGCCTATGCACTTATTTTTTTGTACAGTCTACGCGGCGCACCATGTCATCAGCACTACAGTCATAGTTACCAGTAGGAGCTGAAGCTTTCCATTTAACATCTATGACCCCCCGCTCAATGCTAGAGATGTTAACCTGTTCAGGCGTGATATTTCCTCCGATACTTCTTGCTGTTTCCTTCTGCAAATTAGCTGCCGTGCTCGCGCACCCAATAATTGCGCCTCCAGTGATAACCAAAAAGCATAACTTCACTAATTTTGACATAAGATTCTCATTGCACTCTCTAGGGATAAAGGTTGGACGTCGGGAGAGTATTTCCGATTGTCTAACAAATCTGGCTTTTGGAAGGGTGTAGCGTATTAATTATCGCTCCATCTGAAATATGTCAAAAACGAGATGGATAGAACCCAGAGCGGTGGGAACAGGATCGCTATGGCAATCGTT
>JAYTJI010000002.1:0-3195 GCA_043731245.1 Methylococcaceae bacterium
GGGGTTCTAAGCCCAAACCCCGGAAATTTTGGAAGTCTATAAGTTTCAATAGCCTAGCGTATTAAGTCAACTTTTCAGAAATCTACTAATTATTGAATTTAATCCCGTTATTTGCTCCGTGTAAGTAAGCGCGAAATTGTTGCAGGATGCACACTGAATAGTCGAGCTGCATCAGCAGCGGTTTTTTGACCAGAACTCACTATGCGGACGATTTCTTGCTCTTGATGAGGTTTTAGCTTGGGGCGACGACCGCCTATACGGCCTTCCATGCGGGCAGCATTTAATCCATTGCGTGTACGCTCCCGTAGCATGGCTCGCTCGAACTCGGCGAATGAGCCGACAATTTGCATCATCATGCGGCCACCGGCTGATGTAGTATCAATTGCTTCGGTTAGGCTTTGAAAACCGGCAGAAGCCAGTTCAATTTTTTCCATCAAAGTCAGAACATCTTTTAAAGAACGGGATAATCGATCCAGTTTCCAGACTACCAGTACATCACCTTTTCGTAGCTGTCCAAGCAGGCGATGTAGTTCCGGTCTATCCCATCGACCACCGCTGGCTTTCTCTTCAAAGATAAGTTCACACCCCGCAGACTTAAGTGCGGCAATTTGCGCCGCATTATCCTGATCCTGAGTTGAAACCCGTGCATAACCGATGAGCATAATTGCATAAACCTGTTGCCATTTGTTGCTATAATGCAATATGTTTATGCAACACGCAATCCCTTTGTTTCTGGCAAGTGTTGCTTTATTGCGCAAACGGTCGTTTGTGCAATCGGCTTACCGTGCGCTTTTTCCATTTTGTGCGCAGCTCACTTAATTTTTACCCATTCTGACTAATGCGAGCTAGTGACAAAAATCTTACCTTTCTTTCCGATGCTGAAAGAGAAGCCTTGTATGGCCTTCCTGATTTCGATGATTTTCAACGTGCTGAATTTTTTTCCCTAACGAATGAAGAGCGCACCCTTGCTCAGAAACGTAGCGGCATTCCCGAACAAATTCTATGCATGTTGCAAATCGGTTATTTCAAAGCCAAGCAAACATTTTTTAACATCTCATTTACGGAAGTACCTCAAGAGGATATTGATTTCTTATTGCGGTGTTTTTTTCCCGGTGTACTATTTTCACCAAGACCGGTTCGGCAAGCAGAGTATTACGTTCAGTGTAACGAAATAGTCAATCTATAGACTTTCAGATAAATAACTTCCTTGCTATGCATAGAATGAGGACTGATTTTAAATGTCTTTTTAACAGGTGAGATTGGAAATTTAATTTCTGAAAGTCTATATATAAATACCGTCTTTGGTCAAAAGAATTCACCCCGCTAGTGACTGAGAAAGCCGCCCAACTGACTTTACGTGATGTAACACCGACCTTCATAGTTACCGAACTGGTCGCCTTCCTGAACCAACAGAAGATTGTTCGACCAGGGTACACCACTTTGCAAGCCATTATTGTTGATGTGCTTTCGGCAGAGCGTAAGCGGTTGGGTAATTTAATTGAAGAATTCCTTGATGATGCCGGTATTACTGCATTAAAACAGCTACTCGTTCGCGAAGACACCTTGTCTGGATTGGCGGCCATCAAGCAAGATTCCAAGAACTTCAGCTACCAAATGATGGTGGTCGAGCGCCAGAAACGGGCAACGCTGGAGCCTTTGTACCAGATAGCGAAGACACTTCTGCCAAAACTCGTAATTTCGCAGCAAAACAAAAATTACTACGCCAGTCTCGCCAACTTTTACAGCATCTATGACTTAAGGCGACTGAAGCCTGGGCAAACCTATTTGTACCTGTTGTGCTACGCTTGGCAACGTTACCAGCAACTGAGCGATAACCTGGTTAGCAGTTTTTGTTACCAGCTTAAAAAACTGGAAGAAGAAACCAAGAACGATTCAAAGCAGCTGTTTAATCAATCCTTATCCAGCAAACAACAAGAGTCTCCACAAGTAGGCCGTCTGATTTTATTGTATGTTGATGAGGCGATAGATGATGCTACATTATTCGGTACAGTACGCGATCAGGCATTCAACATCATGCCGAAGGACTCCTTAATCACTGCGGGGCAACGATTATGCGAAAAATCACCCAGTCAAATGGCTTTTCGCTGGGAGGCAGTAGACAATGTCACTGCGCGTTGCAAGAAAAATTTGCGTCCTCTGGCAATGTCCACCGACTTTTCCAGTACCGATACCCAGAACCCTTGGCTAATAGCGCTGAGCTGGATGAAGACCGTTTTCTCCCGTCAACAAACTTTGGCGCAGCGGCCTGTTAGTGAAATCCCTGTCAACACGATACCTAAACGCCTGCGCTCCCATCTGCTGGTATTGGATGAAGAAGGGAAAGCCACCGATCTTCGTGGCGACCGATACGAATTCTGGATTTATCGCCAAATCAGAAAACGCTTCGACATTAATGAACTGTATCTGAATGATAGCGTGGTGAATCGCCGATTTAGTGACGATCTGGTTTCGATGGAGAAGAAAGCCGATGTTCTGAAGAAGCTGGACATCCCTTGGTTGCGTCAGCCTTTGGATGAGTCAATTGACGCGCTGTATGCCGAACTTAGTCAACAGTGGAAACTATTCGACTGCGAGTTGCGACAAAGTAAATTAAAGCATCTGGAGTATGATGAGGTTCGCAATCATTTGACTTGGCATAAGCCCAAGGTCAACAAAGACGAGGCTTTAAAGTTGGGTTTCTATGCCAAACTTCAATCGCATGATATTGCCGATATTTTCCGATTTGTTAATGAGCAGTGTCAGTTTCTATCCGCGTTAACGCCGTTACAACCGCGTTATGCCAAGAAAGTCGCCGATGAAGATAGTTTAATGGCCGTTATTCTTGCTCAGGCGCTGAACCACGGCAACCTGAGTATGTCCGAAACTAGCGATATACCCTATCACGTTCTGGAAGCCACCTATCAGCAATATTTACGGCTCTCAACATTGAAAGCCAGCAATGATCGAATCAGCAATTTCATTTCGGAGTTAAGCATCTTTCCCTATTATTCATTCGGGCTGGAACAACTCTATGGGAGTGTTGATGGGCAACATCTTGAAATGGGAACACCTACCCTCAAAGCGCGTCATTCTAAAAAACACTTTAGGCGGGGGAAAGGTGTTGCAGCCTATACGCTGCTCGCCAATCATATCGCGTTGCAAACTGAATTGATCGGATCGCATGAACATGAAAGC
>JAYTJI010000003.1:0-2244 GCA_043731245.1 Methylococcaceae bacterium
CATGATAATTTTGATGCGCCGTATGATGACGATATTCCGTTCTAACTGAGGGTTATTAAAATGACAACGAAACATATCTATCAAATAAAAATAACACTAATCGGTGCAAAACCGCCTATTTGGCGGACTGTTTTAGTGCCTGACAATATAGGGTTAGGCGCTTTCCATGACGTTATTCAAATTGTCATGGGCTGGACAGATAGTCATTTTCACCAATTTATCGCAAATAATGTGTTTTATGGCGTTCCTGATGAAGATTTTGAGATGGAAGTGGAAGATGAAACTAAATACAAGCTATCTCAATTATTAGAAAAGGAAAAAGAATCTCTCATTTATGAATATGATTTTGGGGATAGTTGGGAGCATGAAATACGCCTTGAAAAGATACTGCCCTTTGATAGTAAAGTGGTCTTGCCTGTCTGTATTAAAGGTAAACGCGCTTGTCCACCGGAAGATTGTGGTGGTGTCTTTGGCTACGTGGATCTTCTTCAAACGATCTCGAATCCCAAGCATCCTGAGCATGAAGATATGCTGGAATGGTTAGGCGAAGGATTTGATCCTGAAGAGTTTGATCTTGAAGAAACCAATGAGGATTTAGCCGAGTATTGCCGATAGTTTTCGGCTATTAATATGGATAGCAATAGTATCGGTTTTACCTTAATTAAGGCGTTGCTTAAAGCCCGTGCCTATGAGCATGAAATCGCTACTGTTAGCATCGTTGAAACACATATTTCCTGGGTACTGCTAACCGGGAAATATGCCTACAAAATCAAAAAGCCAGTTAATTTTGGCTTTCTCGATTTCTCCACACTGGAAAAGCGACGATTTTTCTGTGAAGAGGAATTAAGACTTAACCGGCGTTTGGCCGCCGATCTGTATCTTGATGTGGTGCCGATAACAGGGACGCCTGAGCAGCCCAAAATGGGCGGGGCAGGGCAGACTATCGAATATGCTGTGAAGATGATCCAGTTTCCGGCAGGATTTACACTGAGTAAGCGTGCCGAGAACGGGCAGTTGGGCTTAGCTGAAATCGATCAAATTACCGGCATTATTGCCGACTTTCATGAAGCTGTTGCCAAGGCAGATGAAGCGTCTCCTTACGGGGATAGTGAGTGCATCAAGCATTGGTTTGTCGAAAATTTTGACCATATCAGACCATTACTGGTCGATGATAAACACAAACAGCAACTTCAGGCGATCCAAACCTGGGGTGATGACGAATGGAAAAATAAAGCCGGATTGATGCAGCTGCGTAAACAGCAAGGCCATGTGCGCGAATGCCACGGTGATCTGCACCTTAGCAACATGACCCTGATTAACGGCAAGGTAACCCTGTTTGATTGCATCGAGTTTAATCCGAAGCTACGCTGGATTGATGTCATCAGCGAAATCGCTTTTCTGGTTATCGATCTGTTGCATTTTGGCTATGATAGCCTTGCTTACCGTTTGCTCAACCATTATCTCCAACGTACTGGCGATTACCAAAGCATGGCTTTGTTGCGTTACTACCTGGTTTATCGGGCGCTGGTCTGCGCCAAAGTTTCCTTGTTGCGCCATGCACAGCAAGCTACTGTTTCTGACCAGAACTGCTTAAATTATGCGGCTTTTGCAAATCTGGCCGAGCGGTTCACCCAAGTTAGTCAAATGGCGTTAATAATTACCCATGGTTATTCAGGTTCAGGTAAATCCACTTTTGCAGGTCAACTCGCCGAAAAAATTGGCGCGGTGCAGATACGTTCGGATATAGAACGCAAACGGCTATTTGGTTATCGGGCGCATGAGCATACCGGCAGCGCTATTGACAGTGGGCTTTATACGGAGGAGGCAAGCCGGAAAACGTATCTGTACCTTGCTGAGTGTGCCAAAATTGTGATCGAAGCCGGTTTTTCTGCAATTATTGATGCCACCTTTCTTAAAACCCAGCAGCGCGACCTGTTTCGGCTGCTTGCAGCCGAATGCGGCGTGCAATTTTATATCGTTGATTTTCAAGCATCTGATAAAGAATTATGCAAACGACTAAGACAACGGCAAAACGACGCTTCAGAAGCGACCACTGACGTGTTGCAACAACAGCAACAATCGGCGCAACCTATGTCTTTGGAAGAACAGGGCAACGTCATCACCATTGCTACCGAAAGCAATAATGCTTTAGAAATGCTGTTAGGTCATTTTGATGGTTATTTGGTTGAGTAGTGCAGGGGAAACAGAGCGACGGCGAGTCGCCTGAAAATGTGGATCATCAGC
>JAYTJI010000004.1:0-11950 GCA_043731245.1 Methylococcaceae bacterium
AGTGTACCTGGAAAGTTACCGTCCATGGCTCTGGATTCCGGCTTCCCTGCCGGAATGACGGACTTTTGGCGCTGGCTGAAGCATCTTGCTAATCAGGTAGTCCATTTAAATGTATTGTGGCGAATGAATCGAGGGAGACAATTATTTTTGGGAAGCCGTTACGCTATTGTACCCTACTCGATTAATTGAAAAAGAATCTGTGAGGTGTGGCTTCACCTCTAATCGGATGAAGAAGTAGAGACGCGATTGTCGCGTCTCTATGGTGTGATTAATTAAACGTTGTACCTGGAGTGCTTGGCAAAACGGGCATTTTTTGCTTGGGGAACTCACCTGTCAAAGCATTCAGGAAAGCAACAATGTCGGCAATTTGCTCTTTGGATAAGTCTTTATCCAATTGTGTTTTTCCCATGATCGTTACTGCCTCATCCAGGGTTTTAGCTGCACCATTGTGAAAATAAGGCGCAGTCAATGCTATATTGCGCAACGTAGGTACTTTCCACAAATGTTCATCGTCTGCTTTTTTGCTGACTTCAGCTAAACCTTTATCATCTTTAAAATGGTATTTGGCTGCATAAAAAGCATTGCTATGCACAGGAAATTTCTGAAATAGTCCAGGGCCATTAAACGCAGGGCCACTATGACAACCAGTACAACCCAGTTCTTGAGCCATATTCATGCCACGTACTTGCTGCTCGGTTAACGCTGCTTTATCCCCGGAAACGTATTTATCATAAGGGCTATTGGGTGTAATTAAGGTTCTCTCATAAGCGGCAATTGCTTTAGTTGCGTTATCTTTAGAAATGGCATCTTTACCAAAAGCCTGTTCAAAAGCTACCTTGTAACCTTCAATTGACTTCAAGCGGGCAACCACGTCATCCCAGCTTTTCATGCCCATTTCAATAGGATTAGTCACAGGGCCCGCAGCTTGAGCCTCAAGGCTTGCTGCTCTCCCGTCCCAAAACTGCACGGCATTAAACGCAGAGTTCCACACTGTTGGCGCACTGCGTCCACCGGTTTGACCATTAACGCCCATAGAATTAGGCCGATTATCTTCACCGCCTAACATCGTGTTATGGCAAGAAGCGCAAGAAACTGTGTCCGTAGAAGACAAGCGCGGGTCGTGATACAGCATCCTTCCCAGCTCAACTTTTTCTTCAGTAGTTGGGTTATCAGCTGGTGCAGGTGCGACTGTTGGCAACGTTTCCCAAGCCGAAGCCACTGAAATAGAGCTAGCTAACACCATCGCTGTCACCAGCGAACGAATTTTAAACATATTATCCTCCAAATATTATTATGTGTTATTAGTAAGAGCGATTTTTGTGTCCTGGAGAGTATAAACCGCTCCGTCAACACCTATACCCCTTGGATTGTAAAATATAAAGCCAGCAAGATACAATTAAATTCCAATGTCAGCGCTCAACTAAGCTCACCGCGTTGCTATTAACTCCCTATGTAAGCAGGCATACAGTTACCGCCATCCCGGTAACCAACTGGACGTATCTTTCAATAGATGCCAGTCAAGTTCATACTCACGATGGTTGATTACGGCTTCAAGTATACAAAAAACAATTGTTTCCTGTTCATTTCTAATGACGCGAGTTACTAAAAAATGCTTTTCTTTATTAAAAGGCTGCACGGCAGTCCATTTGCTCAATAGTAACTTCTCCGGGTTTATTGGGTTGTTTGCGGGACTGTTCATGGGCGGTTGAGTATCTCCTTTAATGCACTGGCAAGGTCAGGATAGTGAAACTTGAAATCCTGTGCTAACAAGCGTTCTGGCAGCACACGCTGACTGCCTAATACCAGCGCTGACATTTCACCTAGCAAAAGCTTTAGCAACCAGGCAGGGAGCGGAAGTAATGTTGGACGCTTTAAACACTGTGCCAGTACTTGAGTAAATTCGCTGTTGGTAACAGGATTAGGGGCTGTTGCGTTATACGCGCCTTGCATAGATGAATGGGTGATCATCATCCGGGCAATAGCAATCCAATCCTGCCGATGAATCCAGGACATCCATTGCTGCCCATCGCCCAAGCGCCCGCCTAATCCCAGGCGAAAAGGCAGTAACATGCGTTGCAATAAACCACCGCCTTCATCCAGCACCAACCCCGTTCTAATCAAGCAGACTCTGACGCCGAATTGTTCCGCTTTTTTTGCCTCATTTTCCCAGTCAGCGCAGAGTTGTTGCGAAAAATCGTTGCGAGTTGTTGATTGTTCGGTTAGCACGGCATCACCTTGGTCGCCGTAATAACCGATAGCAGAGCCACTGATTAAAAGCTCAGGTTTAACCGTCATGATAGCCATACATTCAACCAACTGTTTAGTCAGACTAATTCGACTCTCCCGAATAACTTGTTTACGGGCATCGCTCCAACGGGCGTCGAAAATAGGTGCCCCCGCAAGATTAATAATCACCTGATAGGCATCTTCTGGATTAAGCTGACTGAGATTATCCAGTGCGCGAACGCCAGATCCACAAATTTTTTCTACCGAGTCAGCATTGCGGCTTAAAACGGTCACTTCATAACCTTGCGTGGTTAAGCTCTTTGTCAAGGCATTGCCAATAAAGCCGGTGCCGCCAGTAATCAGTATTTTCATCACACTACCCTCATAGACATTAAGCGCATTCTCATCGGAGAAGCGGCTGATTTTATAGTAACATAAGCTGGCATCGGCATTGTGGTGTTCTTTTTGGCGACCGGACTTGGATGTTACAACACGCAAGATAACGGATTATTAAGCTTGCAGGTGTAAGGCAAGCGTCTGTTCGTTTGTTATTATACAAAGTGTTGGTTGCCAGGATGTTTGCATTAAAAACCTTTGCGTTTAAAACGCTCTCATTTAACCAGTTTAGGAGATATTTATGGCTCGTCTTACTCCACCGCCCAATGGCAGCCCAATCAAGATGCAAAACGGCAAGCTTATTGTTCCTGATAATCCTATTATCCCTTACATAGAAGGTGATGGAACTGGGCCGGATATATGGCGTGCCACTGTTCGGGTTTTAGATGCGGCGGTTGCAAGCGCTTATGCCGGGCAAAGAAAAATTCACTGGCTGGAAGTTTACGCGGGCGGAAAAGCCAATACGCTATTGAATACCTGGCTACCGGATGAAACCGTTGATGCCTGCCGGGATTATTTAGTGTCCATTAAAGGCCCGTTGACTACGCCAATAGGCGGCGGTATCCGGTCTCTAAACGTGGCGTTGCGCCAATTGCTGGATATGTATGTTTGCCTGCGTCCGGTCAGATGGTTTCAAGGTGTGCCTTCGCCGGTAAAAAATCCTGGTGCGGTTGATATGGTTATTTTCAGGGAAAATACTGAAGACATTTACGCAGGTGTGGAATTTGAACAGGGCAGTGACGACAACAAGCTTTTTATGCGCTTATTGAAAGAAAACTTCCCCGCACAATTCAGTAAAATCCGTTTTCCGGAAACGTCGGGTATCGGTATTAAACCGGTGTCACAAGAAGGCACGGAACGCCTGATACGTTCTGCTATTGACTATGCAATCATCAATAAACGTAAAAGCCTGACGATTGTCCATAAGGGCAATATTATGAAATTCACTGAAGGGGCCTTTCGTAACTGGGCCTATGCCGTTGCCGAACGTGAATATGCTGAGCAAACTTACACCTGGGGACAATGGGAGAAAACCAAAGCACAATCAGGGGAAGTGGCCGCGAATAAGGAACAGGCAGATGCTTTGGCAAGTGGGCGTATTTTAATTAAAGACGCTATTGCTGATATTGCCTTACAACAAGTCTTAACGCGCCCTGAAGATTTCGATGTGATCGCTACCTTGAATTTGAATGGTGATTATTTATCCGATGCCCTGGCTGCACAAGTCGGCGGCATTGGCATTGCACCTGGCGGTAACATCAATTATCAAACCGGTACGGCTGTTTTTGAGGCCACTCACGGTACAGCGCCCAAATACGCTGACCTGGATAAGGTCAATCCCGGTTCATTAATACTATCGGGTGAAATGATGCTGCGTTATATGGGCTGGTTTGAGGCGGCTGATGCTATCATTCGTGGGATGGATGCCGCTATCGCCAGCAAACACGTAACTTACGATTTTGCCCGCTTGATGGATAATGCTATAGAAGTTAAATGTAGCGAATTCGCGGATGTCATTATTGATAATTTATAGCGCATGTGGTGCCTAAGGGTAGGGGGCATGAGTGTAATATCCCAATTTAGACCTGCGAGGTTTTAAAAACCTCGCAGGTCTAACCTTGTTATCTGCGCCAAATAAGAAGCTATTCGCGGCTCATTAAAAAACATTCCGATAAAGCAAATTCTAATAAACATAGCCGTAGCCCACCACTTGATTAAAAACGCAAAAGACTAACGGAGCAATTATGCGCATTCTCATCGTTGAAGACGAAATCATACTCTGTCAACAAATTCAACAGTACCTGGCCGATAAAGGTTTTGCTGTTGACACAGCAAATACTGGTAATGATGGCTACTTTATGGGCAAGGAGTACCCGCTTGATGCGGCAGTTATTGATATTGGCCTTCCTGATTTTTCAGGCATTGAGCTCATTAAGCGCTTACGCAAAGATAAAGTGATGACACCTATTTTGATTTTAACGGCACGGAGCCGTTGGCAGGAAAAAGTGGAAGGATTGGAAGCCGGGGCTGATGACTATTTGGTTAAACCCTTTCAATATGAAGAACTGCTTGCCAGAATTAACGCCTTGATCAGGCGCTCAGCCGGACAAGCGCATCCGGTATTAACGCATGATAATATTGAACTGGATACCGTAGCGCAGGAAGTTTCGGTTTCCGGCGTAAAGCTCGATTTAACAGCTTACGAATACAAGGTATTGGAGTATTTGATGTTTCGTAAAGGGGAATTGATTTCAAAATCCGTGTTGACGGCACATATTTATGACGAAGATTTTGATCGTGACAGTAATGTTATCGAGGTTTTTATAGGTCGATTGAGAAAAAAGCTGGATCCTGATGGTACGCGTAAGCCTATTGAAACATTGCGTGGGCGAGGTTACCGGATACCCTCTAGTCTTTCATGATCTGGATTTATTGCCCCCAAGAGATTTTAAATGCGTGCTAAATCGTTAAGCTTTCGATTGTTGGTTGCCGAAGGGTTGGTGCTGGCTGCTTTTTTTGCGCTGGTGAGTTTTCTTCTTGAGGACAGCTTTCGTGACAGTGCCGTACAAGCATTAAGAGATAGATTGCAGGTTCAAGTGTATGCACTTTTAGAAGCCGCTAAGTTGAATGATGCAGGTGAGGTCATTATGCCGCCAAGTTTACATGAGCCTCGATTTGCCAACCCTGGCTCAGGTCTTTACGGCTATATTCTGCACACCAATAAAAATGAGGTATGGCGCTCATCTTCAGCCATCGGGCTGAATGATGTCGTTGTTCCGCCTGAATTAAGTGCAGCTAACCCGAATTTATTGAAAAAATTGGATGATCGTTATGCGATGCACTCTTATGTTACGTTAAAAAATGTAGCCGGTATTAAGCGTGACTATATCTTTACTGTAAGTGAAGATGGCAAGTTCATTAGTAGTAAGGTCGCACCGCTGCAAGAAACCTTAAGAGCTTGGCTACTGATTATCGCGATGGTTCTGGTTTTTATTCAATCTGCGTTATTACGTTGGAGCTTAAAGCCGTTACGAAGCATCGTAAAGGATCTTGAAGCCATAGAACAAGGCAAAAAATCCCTCTTAGACGGTCACTATGCAACTGAGTTGGAAGGTCTGGCTGGGAATCTTAATGCCTTTATTACCCACGAGCGGGCACATTTGGAACGTTATCGTAATAATCTGGCTGATTTGGCGCACAGTTTAAAAACACCGCTTGCTATATTGCGCGGCTGTGTCGAATCATTCACCGGCAACAAGGACACAGTACAAGAACAGATTTCCAGGATGAATAAAATTGTTGAATATCAATTGCAGAGGGCTGCCGCCAGAGGTGAGCACAAAGCAATCAAGACAGTTGATGTCTCTGTCGTTATTCATAAAATCCACGCATCGTTGAACAAGGTTTATATTGATAAAAACATTAATTTCGACATAACTATGCCTGAGCAATGCCCCATTTATTGTGAAGAAGGTGATTTGTATGAAATAGTCGGAAATTTAATGGATAACGCTTGTAAATGGTGTCATGACAGTGTCAAGGTCAGCATTACGCTCAATCAACGCAAAAATCGGCGTAATTTTTCAATACTGTTGCAGATTGAAGACGACGGGCCGGGAATTCCTGTAGGAAAATTTAATGATATTTTAAAAAGAGGGATTCGCGCCGATGAAAACATTCATGGACATGGCATTGGCATGTCTGTCGTTTATGAATTAATAGGCTTGTTAGGTGGCCTGTTAGAAGGAGGAAAAAGCACGATACTGGGAGGAATGCGCTGGAGTGTCTATTTGCCGTGAAGCTGAGGAAGCGCTAGGCGGCTGTTCGAGAATAAGGGTCTCAATCGAATAATGCCTTAATAAAGTCACTCTATAATCAGCATTAGTGTATTTCGAAGTTTTAAGCTAACTTTTGGTATCATATTCTATCGGCAACAATTTTTCTTTAGTAACGAAAATATAAGTTGGACAAATCAGGAGCAACTTGGGAAAGCGGAGTGCATCCACCCTACCTATAAATGTGCAAGTTAATAAATTTTCGTGCCTTAATTAGCGGCAATACAATCAACATAGGCTCTGGTTAGGGCAAAGGAAAGCTTTATGATAAAAAATAGCCGTATTCTGATTGTCGATGACGTGGTTGACAATATTCGTGTTGCGATGAATATCCTTAAAGAGGATAGCTACGACTTTTCCTTTGCTAATAACGGTGCAGAAGCTTTACGGTTAATTTCCGAAGAGGCGGAATCCTTCGACTTGATTTTATTGGACATCATGATGCCAGTGATGAATGGTTTTGATGTGTGTCAAAAACTAAAAGAGACTCCTAGCACTCAGGATATACCGATTATTTTTTTAACCGCAAAAATTGACATTGACTCAATTACCGAAGGTTTTCGGTTAGGAGGAGTCGATTACATCACTAAGCCTTTTCATGCTAATGAACTACTAGTCAGAGTCAAAACCCATCTGGAACTTCATCATGCCAAGGAATTACTGAAGAAACATAATATTGATCTAAAAACCAAAGCCACATTTGAAATACGCCGGTTGTTGACCGAGCTGGAAGATAGTCAAAAGGAGATGATTTTTATTCTAACTGAACTGATGGAGCATACTTCAGATGAAACCGGCAAACATATCAAGCGAGTGGCGGAAAGCTCGGCATTGATGGCCAAGTATCATCCTAGCTTGAATGAGGATGATATGTACACGCTTTACCACGCATCGCCGATGCATGATATAGGCAAGATGACAATTCCAATGGAAATCTTGCATAAAGCCGGGAGTTACACGGAGGAAGAGTTTTCAATTATGAAACAACATACCTCTAATGCTCATGAATTATTGTCGTGCTCAGATCGTAAACTGATCAAAGCGGCTGCGATCATCGCCCATGAACACCATGAAAAATGGAACGGCAAAGGCTATCCACGCGGATTAAAAGGCACGGAAATTCATATCTACGGACGCATTGTAGCATTGACAGATGTATTTGACGCGCTGACCCATAAACGCAAATATAAGGAGGCCTGGGGCATAGACGAAGCGGTAAAATACATCATAGAGCATCGCGAAACCCAGTTCGACCCGGAAATAATTGATATTTTTCAAGCGCATCTGGATGAATTTATTGCCATTGCCCAATCTAAATGACCGGTGTGTAACTATCGTTATTGCGCTGGCAGGTGTTAATGGTCACAAAACTATTACAGAGCGATTGGCATAAGCGTTGTCGGGCGCTAATTGCATCATCAATCCTCATTTGGCTGGTTTCACCTGCACTCTTATTGGCTGGCGAACCTTCATCAAAATTGGACCCCGTTAGTATTCAGCTTAAATGGCAGCACGCTTTTCAGTTTGCCGGCTATTATGCGGCCATTGATCAAGGATTTTACCGTGATAAAGGGCTTGATGTTACGTTAAAACCGGTTGATTTATCCAAAGACCTTGTCAACGAAGTAATCAACAACGAATCTCAATATGGCGTTTCAGACAGCACTTTATTAATCTATCACTTGAAAGGCCAGCCAGTCGTTCTGGTTAACCAGTTTTTTCAGCATTCGCCGCTGGTTTTTCTTTCCCGCCGAGATTCCGGCATCATCAGCCCCTATGAAATGGTTGGCAAGAAAGTTTCATATAATGCTTCGAATGAGTGGGATGCCTCATTAAACGCCCTATTGCTCAAAACTTTAGGCGATCTAAATAAAACCAAGCCGCTCAAATTAGGCCGTTCGTATTATCAGGATTTTATTGACGGCAAAATCGATGTTATATCCGCTTATTCAACATCCCAGCCTTTTTTGTTAAAGGAGCAGGGTATTGACGTCAATATTATCAATCCTCAGAATTACGGAATCGATTTTTACGGCGATAATTTCTTTACTACGCAAAAAGAGCTTACCGAGCACCCTGACCGTGTTGCCAAAATGAGCCAGGCGACAGTAAAAGGCTGGCAATATGCGTTAGACCACCCTAAGCAAATAATTAACCTGATCCGAAAAAAATATAATCCGCAATTATCCGAAGCCTATTTGCAGTATGAAGCACGCACAACTAAGGATATGCTTGTCGCGGAACTGATTGTACTGGGGTCGGTTGATCCTTCCCGTTACCGGCTGACAGCGGAAACTTATCAACGCTTAGGGCTTACCGATACCAGCCATGTCGGTGACAGCTTTTTTTATAACTTAAAAGAACCTGATAGCAAGGTATCTATAAATCTATCAACCGAGGAAAAAACCTGGATCCACGACCATCCGGTAGTTCGTTATGGCGGCGAAAAGGATTGGCCACCATACGACTTTATCGATGAAGAAGGTAACCATAGCGGACTCAGTCGAGATATGTTGGAATTAATCGGTAAATACACCGGTTTAAAATTTCAGCCGGAAATCGCTAATTGGGATGCGTTACTGGCGAAAACTAAAGCGCATAAAATAGATCTTTTGCCAGTGCTTTATGATCCTGAAGATCGGCACGATTATCTCACGTTTACAAAACCTTACCAGACAGCACTTTCTTATTTTTTTGTTCATGAAACGGTTCAAGCCAGGACATTCGACGACTTAAATGGTAAAACCTTAGCTATTCCTAAAGGCTATGGCCAAATTAACCTGATAAAAGAGAGATTTCCAAAGCTAAGGCTATTGGAAACAGAAAATCTCAATGCGGCGATCCAGGCTGTGATCGAAAGAAAAGCCGATATGTTGCTGGAAAATTATTCAGTTATGAACTATTCCTTGAAACAATACAACATAAGCGTAATCCGGCCATTTAAAGTAATGCCGTCCCGTGAGGTACAAAATCTGGCAATGGCCGTGCGTAAGGATTTGCCGGTTTTATTTTCGATCATACAAAAAAATCTGGATGCTATTCCTGAAAAAGAAAAACAGGAAATAAATGATAAATGGCTGGGGCATCAGGAAAATCAAGACGGCCAGGCGATTGATCTAAATAATACCGAAAAAAAATGGTTATCCGAGCATCCTGTTATACGTTTTACCGGTGATCCCGACTGGTTGCCTTATGAAGCCTTCGATAAGCAGGGTCGTTATATTGGCATGGTTGATGAATATTTGCAGTTGCTTGAAAAAAAACTGCACATCAAGTTTGACATTATACCTACCCGTTCCTGGAGCGAATCGATCGACAAGATAAAGCACGGTGAAGTTGATATGCTGTCGGAAACGGTGGATTCCGATTTGCAAGCACAGCTGCTTTTTACCCAGCCTTATTTATCAAGCCCTGTCGTCATTGTCATGCGTGATGACCTAGATTATGTTGACTCTATCAGTCATATCAAGCACCTCCGTTTGGCTGTCATTAAAGACTACGGTTATAACCCGGCCATTTTTCGTGCTTATCCAGATATTAAGTTTTCCGAAATCGAAACGATTCAAAAAGGCTTGCTGGCTGTGTCCACCGGAAAAATCGATGCGCTGATCTGCACCTTGGCTCAAGCCAGCTACCAAATCGCTAATCAGGGTATCAATAATGTCAGGATTGTCGGTAAAACCGAATTTACGACGCAATTAGGTTTTGGCGTCCGCAAAGATTTTGCACCGTTGGTGGCATTAGTCAGCAAGGCTTTGAACAGCATCAACGAACGTGAAAAACAACGCATCAGCGATCAGTGGGGAAAAGACCGCTTCGCTGCCAAAACCGATTATCAATTACTCACCAAAATAGTGGCTGGATTTTTGCTGTTGTTGACCCTGATTTTTTTCTGGGCACGTCGCCTTGTTAAAGAAATCTCCCGACGTAAACAAAGCGAACAACAAGTCATGCTGTTAAATCAGCGCTTTGCATTAGCTTCCAGCGTTGCATCCCTTGGTATTTGGGAATTGGACTTGCAAGGTGAGCAACCGCATTTTAATTTTGACGACAAGATTTATGAAATGTACGGTATTACAGAGCAAGATCAACTCTCCCGGACTGTACAGCACCAAATTTCTTTGAAGGATTGGTTACTGTATGTACATAATGACGATCATGCGTTAATCAAGCAATCCCTTGCCAATCTCAAAGACGGTGGTGGTGAGCTGCATATTGAATACCGTATCATTCGACCTGACGGCAATATCCGAAATATCTACTGCGCTTCCTACGGTACTAGAGTTAATGGAAAATTGACCAAAATTGACCAAAATCACCGGTGTTAATTGGGACATTACCCATCGCAAACAAGTCGAGTATGCTTTAGAAAAAGCCAAAATTCAGGCTGAAAATGCAAATCTTGCCAAATCGCAGTTTCTTGCCAATATGAGCCATGAGATTCGCACTCCGTTAAATGCAATTATCGGCTTTACCGAACTGCTGACCGAACAAGTCAAAGACCCCAAACTGAAATCGTTTGTCAAAACGATTCAAGGTGCAGGGCATAATCTATTAACGCTCATCAACGATATTTTGGACTTATCGAAAATTGAAGCCGGAAAAATGCGTATCGACAAAAAAGTGTGTAATCCACACCTTTTATTTACCGAATTGGGACAAATTTTCATGATGAAGATGCGGGAAAGAAACCTGGACTTTATACTTGATATAGACCCTGAAATCCCTAAAAATCTACTGCTTGATGCTACTCGATTACGGCAAATCCTGCTTAATCTAATTGGCAATGCAGTTAAGTTTACCGAACAAGGCCATATTTGTCTGAGAGCGAGAGCAGGAAACGAAGATCGGATTCGCAGCAAATTGGATTTATATATCGATGTGGAAGATACCGGCATCGGTATTTCCCAAGATCAACAGGTGTTGATCTTTAAAGATTTCGAGCAACTGGAAGGGCAGGATGTCCGTAAATACGGTGGAACGGGACTGGGATTGTCTATCAGCAAGCGTTTGACCGAGATGATGGGTGGCGAGATCTTACTGGTCAGCAAACTCGGTTTAGGATCGACATTTACCCTGCATCTAATGAATGTGGATGTCTCCACACTGGCGTTGGAGCCAGAGCCGATCCAACCACCGGCCCGACAAGTCAGATTCCTCCCCGCTAACGTGCTGGTGGTCGATGATGTTGAAGACAACCGCAGCTTGCTGAGGGAATGCTTCGCCGATACCGAATTGGTGGTGTCGGAAGTCGAAAATGGCCTGGAAGCTGTCAATAAAGTGCAGGCAGGGAAAATTGATTTGGTGTTAATGGATATTCGCATGCCGGTGATGAATGGTTATCAAGCGTCCGAGAAAATTAAAACGTTTTCAACGGTGCCAATCATCGCGCTAACGGCATCGGTGATGCAGGATGAATATGAACGCGCTAAAAGCTCAAATTTCGACGGCTATTTAAGAAAACCGGTTCTCAAGGCTGACTTGATTAAAGA
>JAYTJI010000005.1:0-6582 GCA_043731245.1 Methylococcaceae bacterium
CCCGGGTATTTAAAAAAACTATAGCGCGGCCAAAAATCACCCGCATTATGTGCAACAGGAATAACAGGATAGCCTGATTTGTGCGCCAACATGGCTCCGCCGATACTGAATTTCCTGAGTTCTCCGGGCGCAGTGCGTGTGCCTTCCGGAAAAATCAGCACCGATAAGCCTTCATTTAAATAGCGGGTGCCTTGTTCGAGTAAAGCCCTTAACGCAGCGCGTTGACTTTTTCGATTGATGACGATGGATTTTAGCGTCAGCAACGACCAGCCCCAAATCGGGAAATACAGCAACTCACGCTTTATCACTACTGAATGCGGCGGCAGAATATACCGTAATGCCAGTGTTTCCCATGCCGATTGATGATTACTTAAGAAAACCACCGGTTGTTGCGGATCAATGTGTTCCATGCCTTCTACTTCAAAGGTGAGTCCGCAAAAAACTTTAGTCATCCAACCGATAATCGCACACCACACATAACCGATTTTCCAGCGTATTTTGAAGGTCGTTAACAGGCCGGTAATAAGCAATATGCCGACGATGGTAGCGGTAAAAAAAATACCCACAAATAACAAAGTCGAACCTATATAATTTTTAGGTCTATTATCTTGAAGTGATGTGTTTTGCTGCGTCATATAAACTCTCAAAAACAGGAATGTTAAGTTGTGGATTATTCAGTAAAGTGTGCTGGCCTTTGCCGGTTTTAACCAATACCGGCTGTGCGCCCACCGCCTCAGCGGCTTGCAAGTCACGCAAGGAATCACCGATAACGGCAATCGTGGTTAAGTCAGCATTAAAGTCAGCGGCAAAAGCTTTCAGCAAGCCCGCCTTGGGTTTGCGGCAATCACAATCACTGTCTGCACCGTGCGGACAATAATAAATCGCAGTAATTTGTCCGCCTTTTTCACTCACTAAACGGTGCATTTTAGCGTGAATTTGTTCCAACGTAGCTTCATTGAATAAACCACGCGCTATCCCCGATTGATTGGTCACGACAATCACTTGATAGCCGTGTGCGTTGAGCAATGCAATTGCTTCAAGGCTACCTGCTATCGGCAGCCATTCATCAGGGGATTTAATGAACGCATCAGAGTCATGATTAATCACGCCGTCGCGGTCTAATAAAACGTAGTGTTGTTTGGGCATTGGTTTGTTAGTTTCGCGCGCATCCACACGCGCTACGTGGAGATGCAGATACAGCGCGTTGCGCCATAGTTGTTCGCCGTGATTGGGAAAAGAAAGATTTCATTATCCTTGTTCGCACTACTTGCTAATTTTTTGTATAGTGGAATCTAAATGACACAAAAATAATTTCAGTTTCAGTCACTTTATAAACAAGCCGATGTTCGCTGTTAATTCGTCTTGACCAGAAACCTGCTAAGTTTGCTTTTAGTGCTTCAGGTTTCCCAACACCTTTAAAAGGTGACCGTTCAATTTCTTTAATTAAACTATTAACGCGTAGCAAAAGCTTTTTGTCGTTTTCTTGAAACCAAAGATAATCCGACCATGAGCTTTTGCTAAAAACCAGCTTCATAAATCACTCAATTTCTTTTCAACAGTATTACCAACTGCTATTTCTTGAAGAGATTGAAAAATATGTGCGGCATTGGCCGGATTCGATAATAAGTAAAATGTTTCCTGCCACGCATTAAATTCATCTAATGCCATTAATACTGCTTTTCGTCCATTTTCGTTACAAAGAATAGTCGGTTCAACATCAAAAATAACATGATCAATCAACTGTTCTAAATTTTGAGTCGCCTGTTTGGTGGTAATAACATCCATAAGTATTCTCCTGATTACATAAATCTTAAGATTATAATTTAGTATCGTTGGGTTAGACGATAGCCAACCCAACGATACGCTTCAAGATTGCAATTTAGATATATCCGCACAAGTTAGAAACTGTTCCGACAACATATTAAGCAAGGCCAAGCGATTGGCGCGTAAATCAAGATCATCACACATCACCATGACGCTATCAAAAAACGCATCGACATCATTCCGCAACGCGGCTAAACGGGTTAAAGTCCCGGTATAATCGTGCCCCGCAAGTAATGGCGCAATAGCGTCAGCAGCTTGGTTCGCGCTGTTTAGTAATTGCAGTTCGGCAGTTTCAACCAACGCGCCTACGGTTGCCGCTGCGGGTGATTCTGATTTTTTCAGAATATTGCGTATGCGTTTATTGGCAGCGGCCAGGCTTTCGGCTTCGGGTAATTGCCTAAAGGCTTTAACAGCGGCCAAGCGTTGCATAAAGTCTGAGGGATCGGCAGGTTTAACGGTCATGACTGCATCAAACTCATCGGCACTGTAGCCATGATCCAGACAGTAGCCTTTCAAGCGGTCAAAAACAAAATCAATAACCGCCGTTTGGGTGCTTTCCACATCAAATGAATGCGTGAACAGCCTCAGTGAAACGGCGATGACTTCACGAATATCAAGGGTTAAATTATTTTCAATTACGGTACGTAATGTACCTAAAGCGGCACGCCGCAAAGCATAGGGGTCTTTGTCGCCAGTTGGAATCAAGCCCGCACTAAAAATACCCGTGAGCGTGTCGATTTTGTCAGCAATCGCTAATATTTGCCCTGTTGCACTACTTGCGGTAACACTGCCTGATTGCTTAGGAAAATACTGCTCTTCCAGTGCCCACGCCACTTCAGCGGGTTCATTATCTGCCAGTGCGTAATAACGCCCCATAAGACCTTGCAAGTTACCAAACTCGCCAACCATTTCGGTCATTAAGTCAGTTTTAGCCAGTAAAGCCGCGCGTTTTGCTAATGCCACATCGGCACTCAAGCGCTCGGCAATATACTCGGCCAATTTCATAACGCGCTGGGATTTTTCCGCGACCGTGCCTAATTTTTCCTGAAAAATAATATTGGACAAACTCGCAACACGGTCGGCCAGGCTTTGCTTTCTATCTTGTTTCCAGAAAAATTCCGCATCCGATAAACGTGGAGTCACAACACGCTCATTACCTTGCTGTATGGATTCAGGGCGAGTGCTTTCAATGTTACTAAAGGTAATAAAATGCGCTAATAATTCCCCGTTAGCATTTTTAACGGGAAAATATTTTTGATTGGTTTGCATGGTGGTAATCAGCACTTCTGCGGGCAATGCCAAAAAGCGGCTGTCAAATCCACCGGTAATCGGTACTGGCCATTCATTTAACGCGGCGATTTCTTCCAGTAAATCTTCTTCGATATGTGCGTAGCCATTAACAGCAGAGGCGGCTTGTTGCGCGGCATTGCGAATAATGGTTTTTCTCTGCTCGACATCGGTAATCACTTTGCCTTGCGTGTAGAGCAAATCTGCGTAGTTTTCAGGTTTATCAATGATGATTTTTTGCGGCGCGTGAAAACGGTGTCCTTGCGTGGTCGCGCCCGTTTGTAAGCCTAATATTTCAGTTTCAATGACATTGTCACCGTACAACAGCACTGCCCAATGTACGGGTCTAACGAATTCGGTAGTAAAATTACCCCAGCGCATCCGTTTGGCAATCGGTAGATTGGCAATGCTTAAACGAATAATATCGGGAATCAAGGCTTCAGTGTTTTGCCCTTTAACCGTTTGCGTGTAGGCCAGCCATTCGCCTTTATCGGTTTTTAAGCGCTCTAACTGGTCAAATGTTGTGTCGCAACTAGCAGCAAACCCTAATGCCGCTTTACTCGGCGAACCATCGGGCATGTGGGCCGCTTGTATTGCGGGGCCGCGTTTTTCCACGGTTTTATCGGGTTGTGAGCTGGCTAGATTTTCAATAAATACTGCCAAGCGTCTTGGTGTCGCGTAGGCTTTACTGGCGGTAAACGTTAATTCGGCGGCGTTTAAACCTTGAACAATGCCATCTAATAAAGCGTTGCTTAATTTCAGCAAGGTTTTTGGGGGGAGTTCTTCTGAACCTAGTTCAAAAAGTAAATTCTGTTTTTCTATCACGGTAATCTCTTAATTTTTAAGACGGCTTAGCTCGGTGCAAGCGTGATGTAAAGATGATGGGGCATTTTCTGGCAAGCCGTTAATGCAGATTTCATTTTTTAATTTTTCTGCATATTCAGTCACAACTTTCTTTTTTGAATCTGGATATAAGCTCTTGTAATCAGTTATTCTTCCATCGCTGTCTTTAACAACTTCCACATCAGTAGTATTCGTTACGATATAATGAAACCACGATTCGATATTACGAATTGGAACAAGCAGCACTATACTTTCGCTATCAAAACGTGTGGGTTGATTTAATTTGTATTTTCCAATATCAAGTTTTTCATCAAAATCCCTCAATCTTTCTTGAATTGTTTTTTCATCTGCGTCAATCATGACGATTAATGCAACATTTTCTTGGCATCTCTGTCGATGTGATTTAACAGCGCTAGGGTAATGCTTTAACACGCTAGCATTATTGCGGGCATCTAATCGTGTGACTTTTCGTTTATCTTTTACACCTAATAAACCTATATAGGCATAAATAAAATCATATTGAGCAATATCTTCGCATAATATGCTAATGCGGTAATTACTCAAATCAATCTCCATAAATCCAACCTAATTCAATTAACTGCGCAATAGATAATTCTCCATCATCTTGTTTACCGATTTTTTCGATACGAGTGTGATTATCTTTTCTCGAAAACCAATAGCCAGAATGGGGGGCTAAAAAATTTATTAAACCAGGATGATGAGAAATTAATATCGCTTGCATATTTCTTTCACTACATTGGTCTCGCAGGGCATTTAACCAAGGTTGAATTTCAGGTAAGGCTAAAAAATTTTCGGGTTCATCGATAAAAATAACTGAATTTTCAGGAACACAGTAAATTACAGTATAAAGGGCTGCTAAGGTTTTCTGTCCATCGGATAATTCATCAAAGCGATAAAGATGCTTTTTAATTTTAACTTCCAATATTTTTTTTGCACCCGCTTGGGAGAACTTAAAAGAACCAAAGCCTTTTATAATTTCTTTTAACTCGGATATAACGGAAAACACACCTTCGCTATTTTCATTATTCCAATAATTTAACCAAGCGACGTAGTTAGATAAATCTAATTCAGGGTGAGATTCCTCTCTCTCCATATCAATTTTTATTGCATTAGGATTTATATGTACGATAAAAAGTTTTTCCAGCCATTTCTTAAACCAGAATAATGTTTTATTGTCATATCTTTCTTGTACCGATCCAAGTCCAGAACTAAACCAGTCTGTAGCATAAGGAATGCCATCGTTATCAGGTTTATTATCGTTAAACATCCTGCCCTTACCTGCTTGCATCCCTCCTTCTATTTCAATAGAAAACTTATATATAGGTTGGTTATTAAAAAATAAATTTTCAGTTTTAACTCGTGGGAAATTTTTTTCAGGATTATGTTCTATTTCCAAAACATATTTATAAACACCACCGTTACCTTCGATTTCTATTTCAAATTTTTGAATTAAATCGTCTCCCCAACGGGTTAAACTAGATGTTTTAAAAAAACGGTCTTTATCATCAAGTCTTTTATCATCTAACCTGACATTAAAAATAATAAACTTTTGTATTTCGCATAAAGCAGTTAATACCGAAGTTTTACCTGATCCATTTGCCCCTAAAAAAAGACTAACGTCCTGATCAAAGTTAATTTCAAAATTAACTAAGCATTTATAGTTGTGAACATAAAGTCTTTTTAACATGGTTTTATCCTTGGCACATCGGAAAACCTAATGATTCGCGCCGGGCATAATAGGCTTCGGCGACAGATCGGGACAAAGTCCTCACCCGTAAGATATAGCGTTGACGTTCAGTGACTGAAATCGCATGGCGGGCATCCAGCAAATTGAAGGTATGTGAGGCTTTTAGCACCATTTCATAAGCGGGCAAGGGCAAATCCAAGGCGATGAGTTTTTGGCATTCCTGCTCGTAGGTGTCGAAGCACTGGAACATAAAATCAACGTTTGCATGGTCGAAGTTGTAGGCCGACATCTCCACTTCGTTTTGATGAAACACGTCGCCATAAGTGACCGTACCGAATGGGCCTTTAGTCCAGACCAGATCATAAACACTGTTAACGCCCTGCAAGTACATGGCGATGCGCTCCAGGCCGTAGGTGATCTCTCCGGTGATAGGCCGACATTCCAGGCCACCGACTTGCTGGAAATAAGTGAACTGCGTTACTTCCATACCGTTTAACCAGACTTCCCAACCCAAACCCCAAGCGCCTAATGTAGGGGATTCCCAGTTATCTTCGACAAAACGAATATCATGCTCAAGTAAATCAAGACCTAAATGGCGCAACGAGCCCAAATACAGCTCCTGTATAGCGTCGGGTGATGGTTTTAAAACCACTTGAAACTGGTAGTAGTGCTGTAGGCGGTTGGGATTTTCGCCAAAACGACCGTCAGTTGGCCTGCGCGACGGCTGAACATAGGCGGCATTCCAGGGTTCAGGGCCGATGGCTCTTAAAAAAGTAGCCGGATGAAAAGTCCCCGCGCCTACTTCCTGATCCAACGGTTGTAATAAAATACAACCCTGATCTGACCAGTATTGTTGCAGGGCGAGGATAAGTCCCTGAAAAGTTGATATCCCGTTATTTATACTCGACACAGTCTCTACA
>JAYTJI010000006.1:0-1558 GCA_043731245.1 Methylococcaceae bacterium
TGGTCGGGGTGGAGGGATTCGAACCCCCGACATCCTGCTCCCAAAGCAGGCGCGCTACCAAACTGCGCTACACCCCGATTATCTTCTTTGATTGACTAAAATTAAACCACTCGTGAAGAGCTGACTATTATGACGACACATCACCTTATCGTCAATTTTTTTTTCTTGGGTGCGATTAAAAGTGCGGCTTAATCTCGGCTAGTAATTGGGCAGGGTGCGCTGAGCGCACCTTTTCGGCGACAAAGGTGGCGTGTGGTGCGCACAGCGCACCCTAGCTGAGTGAAAAACCGCATTTTTAATCACACCCCTTCGCATACCTTCAATAGTAAGTTGACTGAGTCCCAGGATAGTCATAGTTTGCACCTCGATTTAAACAGATAATAGCTTCGTAAAGCCTGGGCAAAGAGCCGGTAAACAAGCCTGACTCCGCATAACAGACGGGTGTTAGCTAAATGCAAGCACCCGATCAAATCAAAAGAGCATTATTAATTGCACGCTGGATTAATAACATAAGCACAAAACTACCAACGTCCAGACGATCTATGCCTTTTGGCCTATCCTAAGAAATTACTTCTATTTGAACTGAACAATTACCTAGGCCATTGGGTTAGGTGATATGTCAAAAGAGCTATTACTTAAACCCTCTAAGCTGTCCAAACGACAGTATCACGCGCTTTATTAACGTCAAAAGCCTAAGCCGCATGGGATATTTAAATAAAAGTTCAATGACCTCATACTTTTAATCAACGGATCAGACGGTCTGTTAATCTGGATTTAAACGAGATGACTAAGGGAATGCGTTGTTCGAGCTGGACACTTGAGATTGATGCGCATCTCGGTGTTCAGCTCAACTTATAAGTTAGAAAGCATGAGCTCTGGATAAGTGAAAATTTCAGATGGAATCAATGAATAAATTTTTTTATTTTTTTACTACGAAAGAATCGATGTAAAACTCTATGAGGGATAACCATGAACACTAAAATAAACTCAAAAAAAGATATTTACCACGCAGTGGGCTTTACCTTGCTGTTAGTGGTTTCAGCGTTACCTTTAGCTATTTTGGGTATGAGGATGCTTAATTTTATTTTAAATTAAACCCAAGCATAACGGTCATTCGTTAGCAAATCCGGAAGGCTGAAAAATACACTGGGTGGAGAGTCTGGCAGAAAATGAGGGATACATGTCATAGTGTAAAAGTAACCAATAAGAGTAAATTTACTTACGTCGATTATCTTTAAAAGAAAATTTTATTGGTTTAAAAAGACTATGGTTACCGTTAATGGAAAAAGGACTGATGCAGGTGTAATACATCATTGAGATGCAATTGAAAATGATAAAAGGAGAAACCAATGTCTACTTACAATGAAATGTTTAAATTAAGCCTGAAAGATGTCGATTTGATTGAACGTGCAGTAAGACAACAGATTGCTTATTTGTCGCGATTGGATGCGTTGGCTCAGCACGAAGAATCAGATGCGGCAGATAATCATAAAAAAATAGTTGAGTTAATACATGTCTTGGGAAATCTGCATCATCAAAAAACCGGGTACGGTCAGAA
>JAYTJI010000007.1:0-5726 GCA_043731245.1 Methylococcaceae bacterium
TGTAGGGTACGCTGTGCGTACCATTGAATGTCGCAAGGTACGCACAGCGTACCCTACACCGCTTCAATTCTGCTCAGCGAATGGCTTAATTTAACAGTATTAAGCGTAAAAGCGAAGACACAACACCTATTATCGGAGCAAGATCATGTTTAAAACAATAACTGATTCATTAGTGACCATCATGGCCTTAGTGGCATTTATAGTCCTGGCAATCTATCTGCTAACTCAGGACGCCTCTTTAGTCGGACCCATTTAATTACCGGAGAAACCTCATGAATTTTGAAGAAGAAATGGAAGAACTGGAATCTGCGGAAGATTTCTTGCAGTATTTTCAACTGGAATATGTGCCGAGCGTGGTGCATGTCAACCGCTTGCATATCCTGCAACGTTTCCATGATTATTTACAAAAAGCAGGTGATGAAATGCCTGAAAATGAAGCAGCAAAGCGAGCTGTCTACCGTAAATTGCTAATGCGTGCCTATCAGGATTTTGTCGAGTCCGACGCACAAACCGAAAAGGTTTTTAAAGTGTTTGCAATGGGTGAAGCATCGCAAACAGCATTTGTCTCCTTAAGTGATATAAAGACATGAAACCCGATCGCTTCGACGAAGGCCGGTTTGAATTTGGTGAATCCGTCCGGGTCACCCGAAACATCCGCAATGATGGCACTTACCCCGGTATGGATGTGGGTACATTGTTGATTCGCCGGGGCAGTGTGGGCAATATACTTAATGTGGGCACGTTTCTACAAGACCAGATAATTTTTACCGTCCATTTCCTGGCTGTTGACCGAATGGTAGGCTGTCGACTGGAAGAGCTGATCGGTGAAGATGAACCCTGGAATCCCAGTCGCTTTGAGTTTCGGGACAGGGTTGTCTGTACAATTGATTTAGGAATCCAGGGTAATATCCTGTTTGCAAAAGGCACTGAAGGAGAAGTCTTTAAGGTGCTTAGAGACAATACACAAATTCAATACCATGTCGCTTTTCAGGGCAGAACCTTGCAGGTGCCTGAGTCAGCGCTTGCTCCTGCACACCCTGAATCATTCAATGAACCAGAGTTTTGATATGAATCCGTGTAATAATTCTGCTCAGATTAATTCTTATGCTTTGTTAAGGGCGGCTCTGGCACTATTCAAAAAAACACCGGATGAATTGCAAGCCGCTGAATTAAAGCAAGCAGAAGTTCAGGCCAGCAATGAGTTGAAAATTGAAAACCGGATCCTGAATGCACCTGAAGCGGGAGCAGTGATAATTTCCGATAAGGAATTACAGGATGCTTACCAGGAAATCCGTGACCGTTATGAGGATGATGATTCATTTTTCAGCGACCTGGAAAAAAACCACCTTGACAAGGATAGCCTGCATACTGCACTTTATCGTCAGTGCAGGGTCAATGTGGTTTTGGAACTGATCGCATCACGAGCGCCTAATATCAGCGAAGTAGAGGTAGGGATTTATTACCATTTACATGCAGAGCAATTTAATCGCCCTGAACTGCGTGAAGCCTGCCATATATATCAGCATTAATCCTGACTATCCCGAAAATACCCGCGAAACAGCATTTTCGAGAATGCAGGAAATTAGCGCAAAGCTACAAAAGAAACCCTATAAATTTGCTGAATTCGCTTTAAAACATTCTGAATGCCCAACTGCGCTGCAAGGCGGCGTACTGGGTACAGTACCGCGCGGCAAGCTTTACCCGGAATTGGACGCCGTGCTTTTTAGTATTAAAGAAGGTCAAATCAGTGAAATTGTCGAATCGGAGATAGGTTTCCACTTGGTTTTGTGCAAGCAAATACAAAAAGCGGAAACTTTATCGTTACAAAAAGCGACACCGAAAATTCGTCAAATAATGAATGAACGTTCGCGGCGAACTTGTCAGCGTGCATGGTTAGCCAGTTTACCCCAGTAACAGAGGAATTATCCATGAGCGATAAAGAAATCAAACACTGTTCCTTTTGTGGCATAGCGCAGTCCCCGACCGTACCTTTGATTGCAGGTAGCGATGGCACTATTTGCGGCGATTGTGTGTTATTAGCCAATCAGGTGGTCAGTAACTGGAGCCGAAAAAAAGAACTCTCTGAAATGCAGGGGCCGCTGCCTATTCCGGCAAAGATAAAGCAGCATCTTGACCAATACATTATTGGTCAGGACTTGGCTAAAGAAATACTGTCGGTCGCTGTTTATAATCATTTCAAACGCCTCAAGCATGAAAGCGGCAACGCTGGACTGGGTGAGTTTGATAAGGATGTGGAAATTGGTAAATCCAATATTCTGTTGATAGGCCCATCCGGCACGGGCAAGACCTTATTAGCCAGCACGCTGGCTAAAATTGTCGGCGTCCCCTTTGTCATCGCTGATGCCACAACACTGACTCAGGCGGGTTATGTGGGCGATGACGTGGAAAATATTCTGGTCAGATTGCTGGATGTCGCTGAAGGTAATATGGCTAACGCTGAATGGGGCATTGTTTATATCGACGAAATTGACAAAATTGCCCGCAGTCCCGAACAGCAAACCGGAACACGGGATGTCTCCGGTGAAGGCGTACAACAAGCATTACTGAGACTGGTCGAAGGCTCTCACGTTAAAATTTCAGGCAAAGGTCAGCGCAACAAAGACGGTGAAACGACCATTGATACGCGCAATATTCTGTTTATCGCCGGAGGTTCATTTCCTGGCCTGGAAAAACATGTTGAAAAACGCTTAGTGCCTACCAATTCTGCTATCGGTTTCCATGCTGAAATGAACAATCCGGCTGATAAGCCCACACTTGAAGCGATGCTGAACGCCACACAACCCAGTGATTTGCGTAAATTCGGCTTGATTCCTGAGTTTATTGGTCGTTTTCCGGTATTGGCACCGCTGGAACCGCTGGATATAGACTCATTAATTAAGATTTTAACGGAGCCTAAAAACGCTCTGGTTCGCCAGTATCAACAACTGTTTGCCTACGAAGGTGTGGAACTTAAGTTTGAGCCCGATGCCCTGGTTGAAATCGCTAAAAAAGCCATAGATCGAGAAACGGGAGCCCGCGGATTACGGAGTATTATGGAGCAGATACTCAGAAGAACCATGTTTGATATTCCTTCCTGTGATGATATTGAGCAGTGCATTGTTGATGCCGAAGTCGTCAGAGGGGAAGGTGAAATAAAATTAATTAAAAAAGCTGAAATCAAACTCAGGCAACAGGCTGGCTAGGGACGAATTGTATTCGGCCCCCCCTACCCGAACACATTGGATTCCAAAACAACAAGGGTTTACCTGCGCCCCGACGTAAATAATCCTCACAAAAAATGGAGAACCTTATGAAAACCGAAGACAAAATCTACAATCAACTGGCCACCAACCCCATCATTATTTATATGAAAGGCGTGCCATCCAATCCGCAATGCGGATTTTCAGCCAAATCAGTAGGCATACTCAATGCGGCTAATATCCCTTACGCCTTTGTGAATGTTCTGGAAGCGCCTTTCATTCGTGAAAAGTTACCGAGTATTTCTCACTGGCCAACTTACCCGCAGCTGTTTGTTAACGGCGAACTGGTCGGTGGTTGTGACATTATTGAAGAAATGTCTAACAACGGCAGCTTGTTACCTTTATTAACAGCCGCTACGCCAAAAAAAGTAGAAACCGCAAAAGAGTCATTGACCAGTCACGATGTTGAACAACTGGTACAACAAGGCATACCTGAGGCAAGAGTTCTGGTCGAAGGCGAAGGCTGTGATTTATTGATTACTGTTATCAGTGAGCAATTCACTGATCTGGCTCTGGTTAAAAAACAGCAATTGGTCATGGCAACGTTGAAGGAACCCCTGGCATCGGGAAAACTCCACGCTGTCAGCGTTAAAGCCTATACCCCTGATGAATGGCTGGACAGGCAGTTAAATAAGGAACAAGGACTGTTGCAAATACAGCATTAAGGAACGATAACTACACAACTGGACAAAGGTATTTATCGGAGCGGCTTTAGCCGCGAAGGACGCGGCTAAAGCCGCTCCCACATTGTGTAAATGCTCAAGTGCTTGTGTTCATTCCTAAAACTTAATAACTTAAAGCGGTGCCCCAACCGTCACCAGGAATTATATGAAAACATTTATAAAAGTTACTGAAATATGGATTCCCGGCAAGGATAGAACCCAACTGGAACTGGCTACCGGCATCTATGGCGAGTTGGAGGATTTTAAAGCAGCCAGCGAACAAACGCAGTTTAATTATTATGAAGGATTGCCGGGCACTGCCTGGGCCATGGGTCATCCTGTGGTAATAAAAGAATTTACCCATTCCTGTTTTAAACGCACGGAAGCCGCAAAAAAAGCCGGTTTGACTTGTGCTATTGGCATACCGGTGTTTTCAGGTGAGTTTTTAATGGCGGTAATCGTGTTTTTGTGTGGCGATGACGAAGAACACGCAGGCGCTATTGAAGTATGGGGCAATGATGCTGACAGGAGCAATGAGCTGGGTGTTATAGACGGCTATTACGGTACGCTGGATTATTTTGAGTTTGTATCAAGAAAAACAAAAATCATGAAAGGTTTTGGTTTGCCAGGGCGGGTATGGGAAAAAGGCTTACCGGTTCTCATGGCTGATTTGGGTGGATCAGAATCCTTTATCAGAGGTCGGGATGCAAAAAATGCCGGAATCACCACAGCGCTAGGTATTCCATTGTCGGATAAAGCAGGGCTCATCTATTTAATGACCTTCCTGTCAGCTAAAGCGACACCTATTGCCAGACAACTTGAAATCTGGCTACCTGATGATAAAAGGGAGCGTCTGGTTTTTAATGAGGGTTACAGCGCAAAAAAATCGAATCTCGCAGACCTGTATGCAGAAAAAACCTTTACGAAAGGTGAAGATGCCATGGGACTCGTATGGCTGACCGGAATGCCGTCTATTGTCGAGAAATATGACGTAGAAGATTCCATTGCTACCTTGTTGATGCCTGTTATCAATCAAGGACTTTTAATAGCAGTAGTCGTATTTTGTTTATAGAAAGTAAACAAATTTTATAACTACTCAGGTAGATGCAGATTCTGAAATCGAAATAGAACGCAGATGACGCAGATCATTATGATTGGGTAAGATTTTTTTATTTTCATGGAAAAATCATAAGCTCGCCGTTTCACGATTATCATAATCATCCGCGTCATCTGCGTTCCATTGCATTTGATGGCTGAGTCGTTACCAAATCTTATAACCTATCCTGAAATGGAAACGTCAGGAATCCACTTTATTAAGCGAGGAAGCCATGGCCAAAGTAGGTATTTTTTTTGGAACTGATACTGGCAATACCCGGCGTGTTGCAAAAGATATTGCAACGGCATTGGGTTCGGCTATTGCCGCTAAACCGGTGAATATACGCAATGCCAGTGTGGCAGATATGTTAGCTTATGACACCTTGATTTTAGGCACACCCACCTATGGCGAAGGCTTGTTACCCGGCTTATCAACCGGTAATGCCACTGAAAGTTGGGAGGAGTTTTTGCCGACATTGGTCGGCCAGGATTTTAGCGGTAAAAAGGTGGCAATTTATGGGCTGGGCAATCAAAAAAGTTATCCTGCCGAATTCGTTGATGCCGTGTTTTATTTATACGAGCAGTTTAAACAATGTGGCGCCACAATAATCGGTGAATGGGCTACTGAAAGTTATAACTTCCAAGCCTCTAAAGCAGTCGTAGATGGGCGCTTTGTAGGCCTGGCCCTGGATCAGGAAAACCAGAAAGA
>JAYTJI010000008.1:0-11206 GCA_043731245.1 Methylococcaceae bacterium
ATATTTTTAATCCGTAAAGTGATGCAAGACTTTCACTTTAAAGGTTATACGGTCAAAGCCGGAAAATATGTTTGCGCCTCGCCGCGCGTCTCACATCGCATTGCCGAGGTATTCCCTGATCCTGAAAAGTTTGATCCTGACCGCTATTCAGAAGCGCGTCAGGAAGATGCCAAGCCATTTAGCTGGCTTGCTTTCGGTGGCGGTAAGCATAAATGCACCGGCAACGCGTTTGCCATGTTGCAACTAAAAGCTATTTTTAGCATTTTATTACGCCGGTATACGTTTGAACTGGTTGACGATAAAGACACTTATCAGGATGATTTCACCCAAATGGTGGTGCAACCGGTATCACCTTGCCGTATTCGCTACATAAAACGCACAGATCTTAAAGAGGCAGTCGCTGAGTCAAAGGGAAATAACGCGCAGGAAAGTACACAAACCAGTCCTGGCTTTCAAATAATAATCGACAGGCAGCTTTGCCAGGGTCATGCAACCTGCATGACGGAAGCGCCTGAACTTTTTCACGTAGATGAGGCTGGTACAGTCACTGTTTTACAAGAAAATCCAGCGCTGGATTTACTGGAAAAAGCCCGGCAAGCGGAAAAATATTGCCCAACTAAAGCAATTAAAATCGTAACTACTCAGCAGTTAGAAAAATAGAACGCTGATGACGCTGATTGTTTATGATGCGTGAGATTTTTCTAGTTTGAAAAAGTCGCTCATCTGTGTTCATCATAATCATCTGCGTCATCAGCGTTCCATTGTTTTGATGGCGCTGAGTAGTTACTTAAAATCGAACTCAAATAATAGATAAAGTCATGACCGCATATCCTAGAGCAGAACTTGAAGAAATGGTTGAACGCTGGTTGCAGGCCAATCGTGACGCTGAAAAAGAAGGTAACTGGCCCAAATATCTGGGCGCGATGTATACCGACGACGCAGAATATCGCTGGAATATTGGCCCGAATGAAGAATTTGTGGCGCGTAGCCGTAAACAGATAGAAGAGTGGGCTTTAGGCGTGCAAATGGAGGGTTTTGAGGAATGGCGCTATCCGTATCACCGCATTTTAATTGATGAAAAACAGGGTGAAGTGATAGGTTTGTGGCGGCAGGTATCGCCTGCGTTGCGTGAAGACGGATCGCATTATGAAGTCGCCGGTATAGGCGGCTCCTGGTTTCGTTACGGCGGTAATTATAAATGGGAATGGCAACGCGATTTTTTTGATTTAGGCAATGTGAAAGCTTTGTTTTTCGAATTAGCCGCCGACGGTAAACTTGATCCAGCCGTGAAAAGAAAAATAGGCAAGTTAGCCAAAGGGCAATTGCTACCGGGGCATGAACGTTTACGCGAGCAGCCCGGTTTGTTGAAGAAATTGAAAGGCTTTATGGCAATGGTGCGTATTGCCTTGTTTAATACATAATTCAAAACTGACAGATACCCAATTAAAAATCTATGCTCAATGTAAAATCTAGTTGGAAAAACTGGCAGCTACTCACTGAAAAAGGACGTCATATCTGGGCATACAGACCCGGCTCAAACAATATCAATGAACATCTGCAAAATGTCGATAATATCCCGGACGACGAAATAGCACAGTTTGCCGAGGACTTTAAGTTCGACAAATTCAACAACCCCAATTCAGGGGATAAGGTTTTCAGGCACACCGACATTAATGCGAAGTTCCAGGAATTTACCGGACAAATTCCGCAAGCACAGAACTCCGAACAACAAAAAATTACCAATGCTCTAATCAAGGGCATGAATTACTACTCACATTTACAAAGTAAAGACGGTCATTGGCCTGGTGATTACGGCGGCCCGCTGTTTCTTTTACCCGGTTTGCTGATCGCCTCCTATATTTCCGAAACCCCATTTCCCAAGGCGCATCGGGAAATGATGAAGATTTATTTGTTCAATCATCAAAATAAAGATGCTGGCTGGGGCATGCATATTGAAGGTGCATCGACGATGTTCGGCACGGTAATGCAATATGTGTCATTGCGCATTCTAGGTGTCGATAAAAATAATGGACAGCTAATCAAGGCCAGGGCGTGGATTAAAAATAATGGCGGGGCGACTGGGATTCCCTCTTGGGGAAAGTTTTATCTTGCTATCTTGAATTGTTATGACTGGCAGGGTTTTAACAGTCTATTTCCTGAAATGTGGTTATTTCCCAAGTGGTTGCCAGTCCATCCCTGGCGCTATTGGTGTCACTCTCGCATGGTTTACTTGCCGATGGCCTATTGCTATGCGCAGCGCATTAAAGCGCCCGAAAATGAATTGATTTTGTCCTTAAGAGAAGAAATTTATAACGAAGATTTCGCATCTATTGACTGGCCGAAACAACGCAATGCCTTGTGTGAAAAAGATAATTACACCACGCTATCTCCAGTGCTGAAGTGGATGAATTTTTTTACCAATAGCTATGAAACTGTCAAAAGCAATGGCTTAAGAAAAAAAGCCACAGACTATATTTTAAAGTACCTCAATGCTGAAGATGGTCAGACGGACTACGTCAACATAGGCCCGGTTAATAAAGCCATCAATTCTATTTGTAGCTGGCATGCCTACGGCAAAGACTCTGCGCAATTTAAAAAGCATGTCGCGCGTTGGTATGATTATTTATGGGTTGCCGAAGATGGCATGAAAATGAGTGGCTACAATGGCTCGCAGCTCTGGGATACTGCATTTGCAACCCGCGCCATGTTGGAAAGTGACTTAGGTAAACTATTTCCGGCGACGATTGCAAAAAGTTATCAGTTCATTGATTACTCGCAAATCAAAACTGAACACCCAACTCATGCCGAATTTTTCCGTCACCCGATGATAGGCAGCTGGCCCTTTTCAACACCGGAAAATGGCTGGCCGGTTGCTGATTGCACGGCGGAAGGCATAAGCGCTACTTTAGCGATTCATCATTCAGGTCTGGTGAAACCGACTATTGATGGGCAGCGCATTAAACAGGCGGTTGATGTTATTCTTTCTTACCAGAATACCGATGGTGGCTGGGCAACTTATGAATTGACACGGGCGCCCAAATGGCTGGAAAAACTCAATCCCTCCGAAGTGTTTGCCGATATAATGATCGATTATTCATGGACGGAATGTACGGCGGCCTGTGTTATTTCTTTACTGGAAATTCAGGAAACTTACCCTGACTTTAAAAGCAGCGAAATACGCAAAGCCATTACTGATGGGCTCAAATTTATCCTCAAACAGCAAAAGCCGGATGGCTCCTGGTACGGTGGCTGGGCAGTCTGTTTTACCTATGCGATCTGGTTTGGCGTGGAAGCGCTCAGCAAGGCCAAGGGGAAAGGGTATTATGAGGATGCGTTAATAGCTGCCCGCATAAATAAAGCCACTGCCTTTTTAGTTGATAAGATCAAAACTGATGGTGGTTGGGGAGAGACTTTTGAGTCGTGTTCTAAACTGGTTTATACCGAGGCGGCAACGTCTCAAGTGGTTAATACAGCGTGGGCTTTGCTGGCACTCATGGCCGCTGGCTTTGACGATAAAGCTGTGATTAAAGCCGGCATCAAAGTGTTGTTGGACAGACAAACCGACACCGGTGATTGGGCGCAAGAAAGTATTTCCGGCGTTTTTAATTATAACTGCATGATAACCTACGCCAATTATAGGAATATATTTCCTATCTGGGCGTTGAGCCGATACTATAGACAGTCTATTCAGGGATGAAAAGAGAATCAACGCAGTTTAAAGTATGGGTAGCAACTGGCTTAATATGAAATCAGAATTCGACATTTGCATTATCGGCGCAGGCATGGCAGGCGCCACTATCGCCGCCTATCTTGCCCCCAAAGGCATTAGGATCGCGTTAATTGACCATTGTTATAAAGAGAAAAAGCGCATCGTTGGTGAATTGTTGCAACCCGGAGCCGTGTTATCGCTTGAGCAAATGGGGCTTGGGCATTTACTGGATGGTTTTGATGCGCAGCCGGTTGACGGTTATGCACTGGTGCAAGGTGACGAAAAAATAACCATCCCTTATCCGCAACATTACAGAGGAATGGGGCTGCATAATGGCCGGTTTTTACAACAAATTAGAGCCTCCGCGCTGCATAATGAATCGGTTACACAAATACATGGCAAGGCCTTGCAACTGTTGGAAAATGAGCGGCATGAAATTATTGGCGTGAGTTACCGGGAATCGCTCACGTCCGAAATAAAGGCTATTCATGCGCCTTTAACCATTACCAGCGACGGGTTCTTTTCAAACTTTCGGGAAAGCCTTAGCAATAATGAAAAAACCGTCACATCTTATTTTATAGGCTTGATTTTAAAAGACTGTGAAATGCCTTTCCCAAAACATGGACATGTGTTTTTATCAGGGCCGACGCCGTTTATTTGTTACCCGATTTCCAGCCATGAAGTCAGGCTTTTAATCGATTTTCCGGGTGAACAGCTGCCCAGAAAACAGTTGCTACAAGCACATTTGGATGCCAATGTAACGCCTTATATCCCTGAATGTATGCTTAACAGCTACGAGCAAGCCATGCAAGAAGGCGGCTTTAAAGTAATGCCCAATCATTACATGGCGGCAAAACCCATTATACGAAAAGGCGCGGTGATGCTGGGCGATGCGCTTAATATGCGCCATCCCTTAACCGGTGGCGGCTTGACCGCAGTATTCTCGGATATACAAATATTGAGTACGCATTTATTGGCAATGCCTGATTTCAATAATACGGATTTGATTCACGAAAAAATCGAAGCCTATTACCGTAACCGACAGCACGCTAATGCCAACCTTAATGTGCTTGCCAATGCGCTATACGGTGTGATGTCTAATGATTTGCTTAAAACGGCGGTATTCAAATACTTGCGGTGTGGTGGTGCTAACGCGCAGGAGTCTATTGCTATTTTAGCGGGCTTGAACAAAAATCATTTTTCGTTGATAAAACAATTCTTTTTTTTGGCGGTGTTCGGTGCCTACGATTTAGTGCGTGATAATAGCGCCAACTTCCCTAAGGCAACAAAAATTTTGCTGGATGCGCTCACAATCATTAAGCCCTTGGCTAAAAATGAGCTTTCGGTAGCGGCGGTTGTTAGCGGTTATTTTAAAAAATAATCCCCAGTTGACTTTAACGCTTTTCGTTCTGAGAAATATCCACAAGTACCGTTGGTTGTCAGTTTAACCTACCTATGCTGCAAAATTAATTTGTTGACCCGTTTCAATCTTACTTACCAAGTCTTAATTAAAAAATGAACAACGCAATTATTTATGCGCTTGATTTTGATGGCGTTATCTGCGACAGCGCGGTGGAAACTGCAATAACAGGCTGGAAAGCCGCCGGTAAACTATGGAGCGACATGCCTGAGGCAGTTCCTCAAGCGATGATTGATCAATTTCGGTTAGTAAGACCGATCATAGAAACGGGCTACGAAGCCATATTAGCAATGCGCCTACTCTATTTGGGGAAGACCATCGAGTCGATTGACAGTGACTATAGCAACCAAATCCAAGCCTTGTTAAAAGACGCACAAGTCACCGTTGACGACCTAAAAAAACTGTTTGGGGAAACACGGGATGTCTGGATCGCTAACGATTTGGCTGACTGGGTAAAGATGAATCCATTATTTGCCGACGTCGCCATAAAACTGCAAATGCTTGGACAACACTACCCCTGGTATGTCGTTACTACTAAACAGGAGCGCTTCGTAAAACAGATTCTGAAAGCCAACGCTATTGAACTGGCAGACGAGCGAATTTTCGGACTGGATCGCAATATGAGCAAGATTGAGGTCTTAAAAGGGCTGTTAAAAACCCATTCAAACGAAACGATTTATTTTGTTGAAGACCGGTTGCCCACCTTGTTAAATGTTTTAAAAGACAATGAGCTTTCGAATGTTAAATTGATTTTTGCAATGTGGGGTTATAACACCGACAAAGATAAAGCGTTAGCCGCAGAACAAGCCATCACCTTACAACAGCTTGATGTTTTTTTGAGTTAACGCCCGCGCTAAAGTAAGGCTGGAGGCACGACTACGAATTAACGCAACAGCTAAGCCTTTGGTCAAACCAATGGCTTAGCTGTTTAACAATTGCCGTCTAGTGTGATGAACATGCGCTATTTTTTAATTCGCCGGACAATGCACCCAATCCGCGCCTAAAGTCCCTTGTAGATTCTCAAGATAAGACGAATGCGAAACCTCAACCAGCATTTGCCCAGTCGCATCAAGCTTATCAGTCAACACCTGAGTTAAAGAATCGGTCTGTTCAGTTTCGCTAAGTCGCTGCAAAATATAGTCCCGATGTCGTTGCCATAGCGCACAGCCCCGTTGTTGCTTGATCTTGAGCCGTTCTTGATACCAGTCGCTTTGCAGTAAATAATCACGGGTAAACATAGCGCGAATGGCGGGGTTATTGATGGTTTTACCTTCAAAGTCACCGTTAGCCATAATATGAATCAGCGCTTTCAGCGGCGGGCAAGCGTCATTGATTGAGCCATCCTGAAAATAGATTTGGGCAACGCGTTGCTGGGCTTCATAAACGTTATCGACACCATCAACAAAACTGGCCAGATCCTGGGTTTCCGGCTTTAACATAGCTTCATCAAATACGGCCGTTGGATAATCAAATACCTTACCAAAATTAGTATGCACAAAGCGTTCGGTGATGCGATAACCCAATCTACTGGCGTAAACTGTCCTGCCCCCGTACTCAAAATCTTCCAGTTTTTCCAGCTGTCCATGGTCGATAAGATATTGCGCATCACGCTGATCTTCCGGCAAGCGTGACCAGATTTCAGGAATCAACAGACTGATATCATGATCAATCCGGCGTTGAGAGCCAATATAGCCAGCCGCTGTGGAATAACCGTCATAGCCGCAGAGCATAAAAGAAACCAGTGCGGTATTCAGGTCAGCGGTGGTACAGAGTGCATTAAACGGGCCTTTAGTCAATGCGCCTTCCGATCCGGCACCAGTAGTTGATGGTGATTTACCGGTAAGACTGCAAATAAAATCCATAAACAGCTCAGGTAACTCTTGATAATGGATCGGATTATAAATGGCCAACGGCCTGATACCTGCGGCAATATCCTGTGGATTATTGCGGCGTCCAGGCAAAACTGCGTTAACCGGAAAATAAACCGCCTGATCTGACTTTAGACCTCGTGCCAGACGCGTTGATAGTTCTGCAAGATAGCGCACAGCAGGATTAACAAGGTCAGGCCGGAGTTGCAAATAACGCACATTCTGACTGGGCTTGCCATCAACCAGACGCGGATGGGCTGAAGATACAAAATACTCGCCTTCCTTGCCCTTTGCTGCCTGGCTTATGACATCACGCATCGGCTTACTGAATTCCTCAAAGTGAATGACGTCTTCCATCAATTCGCGGGCATCTATTGGGGTGAGTGGTTGAAAATTGGAAATAAAATTGTCTGTACCTGATAAATCGAGTTCGGTTTGTAAATCCGTGCCTCGATGGATCGCATCATCGGGGCGCTGAAAAAAGCTTTGTTCGCAGTTATCGACCAACTTAACACTACGGTTTTTATAGTCGGGGTTAAGCCCTGTCAGTGTGTTTACCGGGACGACAGTGGAAGCGGTTATATCATCTTCCAGCTGAACTTTAGCCGAAGCGATATAGTCCTGCCGTAACTTGAAAACCCGCCAGGCACCATTACTGTCAAAACCTACCCGCAGATAGCTGGCGATCAGTTTACGACCATGAAACTTCAACTCATTGCCTGGATAACCGTTGACCAAGTCGACGGAAAAATGCTCCCGCCAGTTTTGACCCCATTCGGCTTTGTAAAAACGTTTTATCATCAGCACCAGCGCCCAAATATGCTGGGGAATTTGCTTCAGCCACTGATTATAGTCATCAGAATACTCGGTGATGGACGGTGTCAGTAGTTTGATAACCGAACCTAATGTGCGTTTATTGCTAAGTAACCTGCGTTGATCGCTACCGTTACGGGCAGGATCTCGAAACCGACCTGAATAATCGTACTCAAAAATATCAGCAACCATATTCATATCTTTATCAAAATCATCGACAAAAACAGCCCCTGAAATAATGGCACCAGCAATCGATTTGGAGATTTCCGACTTACCGCCGCCTGATACGGTACTCGGCTTATGGCAAAAAGTGCCTTCAGGATGAGTACCTACCAAGCGCCAGCTGGGTGCATTCGGGTGGCGTTCCATATGAACCCTAAAGCCATTAGGATAAATATAAGTGTGGTTTATTAGTAGCTTGATCGTACAGGTAAGGCCATTGCGTAACCAGCAAATCTGCTGTTGCTGGATATTGATTTGTGCGGTATCTGGAATGTAGATAATAGCTGGATGCTTTTTATCTATGGCATAACCTTCACTTTTAATGTCGATGTTAGAGCTTAATAGCAGGCAAAGTTGGTCGAAAGAATAGCGCTCATTACTATCAGCTTCATTCGGTAAAAATATTTCCCCCAAAATAGCTCTTGAAAAAGCCAGCGCCCCGCCGGAATGCTCTTCTTCGCAGCCGCCAAACAAGTTGGCTGAGTAACTGATCTGGGATTTAATTTCTTTTTTACTGTAACCAAAATAATTATCGGCAATCAGCGTGACAATAACACCCTGCATATTGCGGCAGACCAGTTTAAACGGTTTACCTTCATTGTAGAGATCGTCCTCATGTTGCCAGCACATACCATCTTTACGCTGCCGCCCGGTAGCATCTTTATAATGGGGAAGACCGATGGCCTGTTTACGGCAACCGACCAGATGCGGAGCGAGAATGATACAGCCGGTATGCCCGGTCCATTGGTCAATATCCAGTGCGGCATCGTTTTCAGGGAGATACGGGTCGCCTGCATTACCAAATATAGATTCTACAAAATCCAGATTGGCAACTAAACCACCCGGCGCAAAAAATCGGGTTTCCATGGTTTTTTTAGGGCTAAAGCCAGCAATTTCTGGAACCACAATAGGTCTTAGCAGTAGAGACAGCCAAAGTTTTGCAGAGTTGGCTTGTCTGCTAGTGAATGGCAGGCATAACAGATCATCGGGAGGCGACAGGGCGATACGCAATAATTCCGCATAAGCAGAAACCGGTACTTCATTCTTGTCGGCCGGAACTGGAAGTCCACCGGCGACGATATGAAACACACCTTTGGTGGTGCGCCGGTCATTTTGCGGGTTATGCAAAACCCCCTGGCGCATCCGGTAAGAATCAATGTATGCAGAATGAAATTGGTTATGCTGAAATGGCAACGACAGTTCTCTGGCCAAACCTTTATGTTCCAGTACAAATGTTTCCCCAGGTAAAAGAATAGGCGTGTCTACACCGTTTTCATGCAAGTAAGCGGTAAGGAAATCCTGAATACGTTGATCAGCCGGACAACGGTATTTTGCCAGGAGTCGACGTTGCTGGGAATAGTTTTTTAACAAACTATCGGCAATCTTAAGGTATTGCTGATCACCCTCAACTGCGCAGATAGGTTGGCTCAGAGCCGCTAATTGCAGATTAATGTGTTGCAGTTCTTCCAGTTGTTTTTGACTCGCAAAATTAAGTCCAGTTGGAATGTTGGGTGAATTCATGAAGTGACTCCAGCGAGTGTTGATGAGGATCTGTAGATAGGTTTAAATTACTATTAGGGAGTGATCATGGTCGATATATCACGATAGGACAATTTATTGGCGCTCAGACCAACATACTCTTTTTTACCTCATCCTGAGACAACAAGTCAATTTTAACAGGCTTTACTTGCCAAATGTCCTGACAATATTCCTTTATTGTCCGATCGGAGGAAAACTTACCACTACGCGCCACATTCAGAATCGACATACGCGTCCAGTGCTCCTGATCCAGATATGCCTGGCTAACCTGACTTTGGCAATCAACAAAGGACTGAAAATCAGCCAGCAGCAGGTAAGGGTCGCCGTGCAGCAGGGTGTTAACCAAAGGCCGGAACAGTTCCCGATCCCCACGCGAGAAATAGCCGTCAGCAATCAGGTCAATAACCGCTTTCAGTTCGGGGTTGGAATGATAGACATCCATGGGATTGTAGCCCTGCGCTTTGAGTGTCTGAACCTCGGCAGCAGTCAAACCGAACAGGAAGAAGTTCTCTGCGCCAACTTCTTCACGTATCTCGATATTGGCACCGTCCAAGGTGCCGATTGTCAGCGCTCCATTCATGCAAAACTTCATGTTTCCGGTGCCGGACGCCTCTTTACCTGCGGTCGAAATTTGCTCAGAAAGTTCCGCAGCGGGGTATAACTTCTGCCCGGTTTTAACATTAAAGTTGGGCAAAAAAACGACCTTAATACAGTCGCGTACAGCAGGATCGGTGTTGATCACGTCACCGACCGCTGTGATGAGTTTGATCATCAGCTTGGCCATATAGTAGCCCGGCGCAGCCTTGCCACCAAAAATGAAAGTGCGCGGAACGATGGCCATGTTCGGATTAGATTTGAGGCGATGATACAAAGCAATAATATGTAATACACTCAGATGCTGGCGTTTGTATTCGTGGATACGCTTCACCTGAACCTCGAACAACGATTGCGGGTCGATAACATAACCGGTACTGCGGCGCAGATAGGTAGCAAAATCCTCCTTGATAGCGCGTTTAATGAAGCGCCAGTCAGAACGGAAGGATGCTTCTTCCGCGTAGGGCTCCAGCTGCTTCAGTTCGCCCAGCTCCTTGATCCAGCTTTCGCCTATTTGCTTTGATATCAGCTTGGTAAGACGCGGGTTGCTCAGCGCCACCCAGCGTCTGGGGGTAACGCCGTTGGTCTTGTTGCTGAATTTATCGGGCCACAGGGTATGAAAATCAGCCAGCACATCTTCTTTAAGCAACTCAGTGTGCAGTGCTGCCACACCGTTTATGGCGTGACTGCCGACACAGGCCAAATGCGCCATACGGACATATCGCTCACCCGACTCGTTAATGATGGATAAGCGAACGAGACGCTCTGCGTCGCCGAGGAAGCGGATTCTCACTTCATTCAAAAAGCGGGCGTTAATTTCAAGGATAATCTCTAAATGCCTAGGCAAGATTCGCGCAAAAAGCTGTAACGGCCATTGCTCAAGGGCTTCCGGCAGCAAAGTATGATTAGTATAGGCAAACGTCTTTTGAGTAATCGGCCAGGCGGTGTCCCAACTCAGCTGATGTTCGTCTATCAACAACCGCATCAGCTCGGCGATTGCGACTGCAGGATGCGTGTCATTTAGTTGGACGGTAAACTTTT
>JAYTJI010000009.1:0-3902 GCA_043731245.1 Methylococcaceae bacterium
TTCAAGCCGGAGTCTTTAGCGACTTCAATCTGGATGCTTCATCGTCTGATCTTCTCAATTCCGATTTTATTGCATCAGCCTATTCAAGTATTCGTGCAGGGCAATTTTCAGCGTTTGGCCGCATTTATCATCAGAGTTCGCATCTTGGGGACGAGTTTCTGCTGCGAAAGGTAAACACTAAATTTGAACGAGTGAATCTTAGTTACGAAGGTGCCGATCTTAAACTGTCCTATGAGCTTCCCTATGGAGTGCGCTTATATGGCGGCGGGGGCGGATTGTTCCATAAAGAACCTTCGGCGCTTAAGCCGTGGTCGGCGCAATATGGCATTGAGTTTAGAAGCCCTTGGCGCATAGATTTTGCATCAATGCGCCCCGTCGGTGCAGTGGATATCAAGCATTATGACGAAAACAACTGGAGTACTGATGTATCAGCCAGAGCAGGCGTTGAGTTTGATAATTTACAAGTATTAGGCAGAAAGCTTCAGATACTTGCTGAATACTATAATGGCTTTTCTCCTAGTGGGCAGTTTTATAAAGATAAAGTGGAATATATCGGTGTTGGAGCGCATTATCACTTTTAACTGAAGATATAAGGGCTAGTGTCCATCCGTAACCCCGGCGGATATTAGCCTGTCACTGAGGAATAGAACTTTCTAATTCCAGATAGAATCAAATTAGACGCGGTTTAGGGTATTGTGCCAGAATGTCGACCGGATCTCACCATGGCCACGAGCCGCCCCCAGGAGTGATAAAGATGCGCCGCCTGCAAATAAAACATGTAACTACTTACGAATACGCTGAAACCGTAACCCTGCTGCCGCACAAATTGCTTTTACATCCCCGCGAAGGGCACGACATCCGTATCGAATCGGCGGAGCTGATTATTTCTCCTGCCCACCAACTGCAATGGCAGCGCGACGTTTACGACAATGCCGTGGCACAGGCGACTTTTCTTGAGCCAAGCAGCCGACTCTCGATCGACAGCCGTGTTCTGCTCCAGCACTATGATGACCAGCCTCTAAACTTTCTGGTAGCGGATTATGCGGTGTTATTTCCCTTTCAATACGATGCCGCCGAGCGCCTTGATTTGGGGCCTTATCTATCAGCGATCTTTGAGCAAGACCGACCGATCTTGAGTTCATGGTTGCAGCAATTCTGGTATTCCGGTCAAGTAGTAGAAACTTATCTGCTGCTTGAATGGATCAATAAAGCGATCGCGACCGGATTCACCTATCAGCACCGGGAGGAACCGGGCGTTCAAACACCTGCGATGACTTTGACCGAACGCGCCGGTTCCTGCCGCGATTTTGCGACCTTATTCATCGAGGCCTGCCACTATCTGGGTTTGGCTGCACGCTTTGTTAGCGGTTACCAATACTCGCCCTCGCTGCCGCAAGGCCAGGGCTCCACTCACGCTTGGTCAGAAGTTTACCTGCCAGGCACCGGCTGGAAAGGGTTCGACTCTACTTCCGGTCAAGTGGTCGGTAATCACCACATCGCCGTAGCCGTGAGCCGGTATCCCGAAGCGGTGCCCCCCGTATCCGGCTCGTTTCAAGCTATAAACCCCCAATCGCCGGTAATGAGCGTGGTGGTGGAGGTATCCGAAATCCCGGTGTAGCACCGGATAGGCTAACCTCGCCCTTATTCGTTATGTGGATCAACCATAAGCAATTTCTAGTAGGCCACTATCGGTAGGATCGATCACTGTGGCCAAATTGAAGCTTCCAGGTTAAACATTTCATGGGGTTCCGTATCTGCTTTATAACATGGAACATTCTTATCGGAAATTAGTATAAATACTCAGTCAAACTGGAAACCCTACAAATCATTGACAGTTTCCAAAAATAAAAACCCGCTTTTATTGTGGGTTTTTTCTCTCTATGTGAACATGTCACAGGCAGAGTACCAAATTCAACAGATCTAACCGGGGTGTCGCTATGGTACTTACTTAATCGACAAAATAGCTTAGCGGCAGGATTGGATGTGGCCAGTATGTTATCGAACTTAAGTCTGTAGTTGGTTACATCTTGGACTTTTCCTTGGCGAAATCCGCCTTAGACTTACTTCTAGACTATGGCACCAGCATAATTGGATTATTCATAAAGCAATTTTACCCGTAGGGTATATAATATATACTGACAGGTTTAGGTTTTTTGCCTATGGCTCAAGCTGATGAAGTCGTAGATGATAGATTTTATATTGCACCTTTTGGCACGTTTGTTCAACCCGGTGGTGATCGCGACTCTAATAATGGTTGGGGCGGCGGCTTGGGCTTTGGCAAAATGATTGATGAGCATTTTAACGTCGAGTTGAAAGATTTCTATCAAGGTTTGAGCGGTGGTAACTCAACCGGAGGGTGGGATCTGACTGGTGGTACTGCCGATGTGCAATACTTCATCACTCGCGATACCTTTTCGCCCTATACCGTACTTGGTTTAGGTGCCATGAACTCTAGCCATAATGATGGCAGTGGAATAGGCTTCATCGGCGAAGCGGGGGCTGGTTTTACTTATGAAGTTAGCGATAACTTCCTGATTCGTAGTGATGTACGCTATCGCTACAATCAAAATTTCAACGCTAATTTACAGCCTGGCACAAACGAATTTCATGACATGGTTGTAAACCTTGGTTTTGTCGTTCCGTTTGGTCCGAAACCAGTCGCTCCTATAGCCGTTGCTGAAGTCCTTGCTCCAACTCCTGTTGCAGATTGCTCGACTCTTGATGGCGATAACGATGGCGTCAATGATTGCATTGATCGATGTCCTGCTACATTACCCGGCGCTCAAGTTAGCGTAGTTGGTTGTTGGATTGTTGATGTAAAATTTGATAACGATAAAGACATCATAAAGTCGGAATACTTTGGAAATCTTGACAATGTTGCTAAACGCATACAAGAGCATCCAGATTTAGTCATTGAAATACAGGGTCACACCAGTAAAACGGGCGGATTTCAGCATAACATGAGATTATCTGAGCGCCGCGCAATGGCCGTTAAAAAATATCTGGTTGATGGAACCCATTCACCCAATTTGTCGACTAGAGGATATGGCTGGACTCAGCCCATAGACACAAATGATACAGAAGAAGGACGCGCCAACAACCGTCGCGTACAATTAGAAGTTAATGGTGAACCTCAACAACCTCGATAAGGCCACCAACGTTCGACAAACTGGAAACTCTACAAATCATTGAGAGTTTCCAAAAAAAACCCGCTTTCATTGCGGGTTTTTTCTCTCTATGTGAATATGCCACAGGCAGAGCACAAAATTCAACAGATCTAATAGGGTTGTCGCTGCACACATAATATTGCGGTAGAACAGCCAGTTAGCCAACTGCTCCAAAAAATCTCTGCATGCGGAATTAGCACATCATATAAATATCGCCCTCCTGCTAAGATGCGCAAACTCACGAATCCCGATCGATCGCTTTAACTCTATAGATGCAAAAGGAAGGGCATTATTTCGCGGCTAAATGATGCCCAATAAGAGCAGGATAAGTAAGATGACGAGGACAAGTCCGAGCCCACCGCTGGGTCCATAACCCCATCCCCGGCTATGCGGCCAGGCTGGAATTACTCCAATAAGCATCAGGATAATAATTATGAGTAAGATTGTGCCAATTGACATGATAGTGCTCCTGTTAGAGAAAAAACGTTAAACTGAAAACTATTTAAAAAATGCGTGGCATTGATCCTTGAGACCATCCGCCTATGTAAGTGGGTGGTGTGAGAGCAAGACCCTTACGCGGGGACGATCGAAAAACGGTCGCGAAATAATTAAAAAACATCGACAGAAGATAAAGTTAACTGAAGTTTCCCAGTTTTTGTGCGCGTGACGTATAGAGGGAAACCACACAAGTGGGGTTTGCTGTAAATTACGCAAACCCTGCATTAAATCTCTATC
>JAYTJI010000010.1:0-3150 GCA_043731245.1 Methylococcaceae bacterium
CCAATTCAATAAAAAGTGTAGACCATTATTAAATTTGTGCATTGCCAGCGGGCTGTAATTTTGAGGGTCGTGGGGGGCGGGTGTGATTAAAAGTGCGGAGGTACAACATATGTAGCTTAGGGCGTGCCGTCGAGCCTGCTATCGACGCTTAGATTTAAAGCCATTCGCGGCACGCCCTACTCTAAGAGCATACGGGTAATTAACGTGGTTTTATGGCAAAAAGACTGTGAAAGTATTAGTGTGTGGAATAAAAAAACATGTTTTTTTATTCCGGTCTTAAGGGAACCTCTAAAAATTGCACTTCGACTGTTCGACAAGCTCACAGCTCAGTGCGAACGGTGATCTTTTTAAACCAGTCACTTACCCGTTCTTGCTGAGCCTGTCGAAGCATGAATAAGCAATTTTTAGAGGTTCCCTTAAGTAAAAACAATTACTTGAAAAATGGCAAAAACGTTTTTAAGCCTGTTTTCAGAATACTTTCACCGTCTCCAAAGCAAATAACAGCATTTGACAAAATCCTCGCACGTTAAAGGCAAGTGTTTTTAGCATTATTCTGATTCTGCTCCCCATTGCCCAAAATAAAATCGATCCTCTAGTGAGGCGCGGGTGCGCTCAGCTAATTCGGCTGCTTTAAAGTCATCACTTAGCACATCAATTTCTGCTTGATAGCCGATTGCCATCATTGACATGGGTGTGCAGTCGGCGGGAAGCTTAAAAAGCGTACGCGCTTGTTCCGCATCAAAGCCGCCCATTTGATGCACTACCAGACCAAGTGCAGTTGCTTGCAAACACAGGCTGACACTGGCGGCTCCGGTGTCATACATCGCCCAGCGATTAGGCTTGCCGTTGTGATTAAAATTTTCCATAGCGACGGCAAGCATTAACACGGGTGCATTTTTAGCCCACTGTTGATTTTTTTCCACCAAACAGTCTAGTGCATGGTGCCAACTGGTTTCGTCGTTGGCTTTAACACAAACAATATAACGCCAGGGCTGGTCATTAAAACAGGAAGGCGCCCAACGCGCAGCTTCCAAAAGCGCCGTTAAATCTTCATGGTTTACGCCTTTGTTGGGATCAATGGCTCGAGGGCTCCAACGTGATTGAATAAGGTCGTGGATTTTTACAAGGGTTGTTGCTGGTTTAGTGTTCATGTTTGTTGCCTTTTGTTTATTCAGTGTTGATAAAAATGTTTGTTGATTGGCAAGTATATTGTTCCTGCGTGGTCAGAAAAAACTGTTGTCACCATGAGAGCCTAAGTAGTTGAGCAAAAGTTTTTTACAATCGTGGGAGCGGCTTTAGCCGCGCACTCGCGGCTAAAGCCGCTCCCACAATAACTGCCCGTGTCCAGGTTATTTAGTTGCCGTTCCTGAGTAAAACTACCGCTATTTCTGGGGGCACTCTAAACCTGACAGGTAAAATACTGGTGCCAATACCTGTAGTGACAAACATATTTCGTTCCCCTTCGGTAATATATCCCAATGCAAATTTTTCACCATACCTGGATGGGACAATCATGCGACCGAATAAAGGTAAATTGACTTGACCGCCATGGGTATGTCCTGCAAATGTGATGGCGATTCTTTCGGGTAACTCGTAAAAAATATCCGGGTTATGGATGAACGCTATGACGGATGCTGTGTTGGGAATACCTTGCAATGCTTTGTCAGTATCGTAGTGGCCGCCCCAGAAGTCGCCTATACCGGCAAGCCAAAAATCACAACTGCCATTCTGAATTCGTATGGACGCATTTTCTAATATCGGAATGCCTTCTTGCTGAAATGCTGTTTTTACGCGGGTTGCGCTGTACCACCAGTCATGGTTACCCAAAACAGCATACACCCCCAGCTTTGCTTTTAACTTTTTAAGTTCATGTGCGATAGGCTCAGGCTCTACAAATGTTCCGCCCATTACTTCGTGAATGACATAGTCGCCCGCCAATAAAATTAAGTCAGGATGAATGGCATTAGTGATCTCGACTACTTTAGTTAAATTAGTAATGCCATTTTGAGGAGAGCCAACGTGTAAATCAGAAAGAATCACAATCTTTAATGTATTGCATTTTGCTGGCCACTGACTCAGTTTAATGTCAGTTTTTGTGGTGATAAAACTGGATGGCTCCAGCCAAAAAGCCCATAAACCCAAAACTAAAAATACTGTCAGCAGCGAGGTTAGTATATGGGTGAATTTCATTTTTACTTCTATTATGTGGTTGGGTGCTATTTACAGATTTAACTGATTACTGTTTAACGCTAGCCTATTTTTATGTCCGGCTTAAATTCGCAATCAAAGCCGGCAATAGCCACTAAACAGGGTGCGATTAAAAGTGCGGTTTAATCTCAAGTAATTGGGTAGGGTGCGCTGTGCGCACCTTTTTAGCGACAAAGGTGGTGCGTGGTGCGCATAGCACACCCTCGAATGAAAAAACCGCATTTTTAATCACACCCCACTAAACAAGTTTATTAACTGCCTACATAATCCATTTTTCCTGTTTCCACACCGTTATGGCGCAGAATGGCGTAGGCGGTGGTTAGGTGAAAATGGAAATTGGGGAATACAAAATCAAGTAAGTAAGCCTGACCTAAAAGATTGATTTCCCGGCTGCCAAATTTCAGGGTGATTTTACGCTCTTCACTACCGTCGATTTGCGCTGCGTTGACGCTTTGCAAAAATGTCACTGTTTTGGCGATGCGTGCCTGCAACTCAGCAAAAGTGGCTTCGTTATCGGCATAACCGGGTACGTCGATACCTGCCAAACGAGCCGCACAACCTTTCACCACATCCGTCGCAATTTGTACTTGTCGGCTCAGCGGATACATATCGGGTGCTAAACGCGCGTTGACAAAAATGGCTGGATCGATTTTTTTGGCTTCGGCATGGGCGGCAGCTTTATCGAGGATTATGGATAAATTGTTTAGCATGCGGACAAAAGAAGGAATTGAGGCTTGGTACATAGTGATTGACATAAGTTACTCCAGTGAATGGTTGGGTTATTGTTAAGGGAATCTCTAAAAATTGCACTTCGACTGTTCGACAAGCTCACAGCTCAGTGCGAACGATGGTCTTTTTAAATCAGTTGCTTAACCGTTCTTGCTGAGCCTGTCGAAGCTTGAATAAGCAATTTTTAGAGATCCCCTTAATGTAAAGGCGGGT
>JAYTJI010000011.1:0-5328 GCA_043731245.1 Methylococcaceae bacterium
TGCAAAACGACAAGGTTGGATAAAAAATCTTCGCGCCTAATAAATCGAGGCATCCCTTTTGTAGCGTGGCTTGTGGCTTTTTCGTTCAAACACTAATTAAACATGATACGTGCTCTCTATAGGACACTTCTGAATGCTGCCTAACTGGAGCAGCCAATTGTTAAAATAAATCAACAGGTACTTAAAGTCAACTTAAAAAATATTACGTCTTTATTACATGAAGTTGGCATAAGTTCAAACCGCCAAAAACTCTGATGGGCGAGGTAGGGATTTTAGATATTTTTGATCAAAACTCTGGAATATCAATTAGCAGTCAATTTTACTTGTCTCATTTAAGAGAACATGTAACACCATGGGATGCACCTTTATAGTAAGAACTATCTGCATATCGGAAAACCTATCGTAAAAATAAATGTTTTCCGTTATCTCAAAGATTAATGATTAAATCGGTTTAACTGCTGCCTACCCCGGTTTTACATACTCTCGAAACGTAAGGTTTCGGAATCGATTTGTCGGTCATGACCGTAAGTTTATATGCAAATATTTCTTTTTATCTTGGTGAAAGTCTGACATATGGAACTTACCAGTCATTCAAATGAGTGTTTGTAAAGACTGCTTCGGGTCGAAATTTGCCCTTCGCAATCCATCTAGCCAGGTGTCAGCTATATGATTATAAGCAGCCAGTCACGATTACCGATGTCGTGGATACCCATAAAGAAAATGTCCAGCTAGTTTCTTTACAGGGCATTTTTAGCCTCAAATCACCATCAATGAATCAACACATTTTCAGAGGGGCCTTTATTAATAGTCTTTTTTCACCACGAAGACACCAAGTTTTATACTTTTTCTTCGTAATCTTCATGGTTAATTATCGAACGTACACCTATTATCAGTTTGCGATGGATTTTGCGCTCTGTGCTTGGTTTTTTGCCGCATAATTCAGGCAACTATAAAGAAAAAACTGCGCACCAAAAATCAAATTGGCCATTAACAAATGTATGGGTTGGACAATTGCCGGCACGCCCAGTCTGTCGAGGCTAACGCCAGCCAGAATAGCAATCACAACCAGCGCGACAAGCGCCAAGCCCGTACGAAATAATAGGCTTTGTTTATCAACGGATTGATAAAGTTTCCATGCTAACCATAAGTTGGTAAACAGAATGATTGATGAAAAGGATCGATGTATGTAAAAAATAATCGGAAAATCATCCCGCCAGTATTGACGTTCAATGTGTTCGCGGGCAATAAAATCAACTGCTTCTCTGACTTGAGTGCCCATGGCTACTTGCAATAAGGTCATGATCATTGCCGCGATTAAAACGGTTTTAAATTTATCGGGCAACAAACGGGTATCAATTTGACTAAGAAACTCGCGTTGCGACCTTGCAATGGTATAGATCAATAAGGCCACTATAACCAAAGCCAGTAACATGTGTAAGGTGATCATGACTGGTTTCAGGTTGCTTGCAACCACACTTGACCCTAGCCAGCCTTGAAATCCCACCAGAAAAAAACTGCCTAATGATAAATAAAAAATGGTTTTGTCTGTTTTAAGATAAACGCGTGATGACCAGGCGGTCAGGAAAATCAAAAAGCCAATACTCACGCCCACTAACCGGTTAGTGTATTCAGTCCAGGTTTTTACCGGGTTGAACTGGGTATTTTCATAGGCGTCAGCATAAATTTCATGATAATTGGCAGGCAGTTGCGACTCTTCTGTGGGTGGTATCCATTTTCCAAAGCACTTTGGCCAGTCAGGACAGCCCATGCCGGCACCTGAAGCTCTGACTATGCCGCCCATAAGAATGACACAATAAACGGCAAAAATGGTTAGAATGCCGATACGACGAAAATGTAAGGCTGCTTGAGTATTCATGATAGTGCTCATGTTAATAAAGTAATTTGGCTTTGATTAGGGTCTTTTAGTTTTAAATTGTAAGTGCCGCTATCAGAAATCTGTAAAACGATCAGCATTTTACAAAGTGTTTCTCCTTTGCCATGGCTTGTCTGTAATATTTTACCTATGGCCTGTTCTGTGCTCCCGCTAGCATCGATGATGGTTGAATTCGGTGCCGGAGTTGAAGGTGTATCACATTCGGCCAGAAATAGTGCTCTTTTCGCTTTGCCCAGATAGTGTGTGCGGGCAACGATTTCCTGGCCGGTATAGCAACCTTTAGTAAAGCTGATGCCGCCCAATATATCCAGATTAAGCATTTGTGGAATGAATTCTTCGGATGTTTCTGTTGTAAGCCAGGGTATGCCTGAAAGTATATCGAGATAGCGCCATTGGTCTGAGTTTTCTGGTTTAAAGCCCTGATTATCAACGTGGTCTGACCACAGTGCAATAGCTTTATCTGCTTCGGTAATGATTAAATATCGGCTTTGTGCTGCTGAAAGGTTAATGCTAATAACCTCTTGTTGGTTTGTACTAAATAATGGCTCGGCTGTTATGCCTGGTTGGCATAGCCCGATTAAACAGTACTCGTTGGTGCTATCTGTTAAAGTGACATCAGACCTTAAAACATACATCTGCAATCTTTTTTTGACCGTTTCCAATAGCTCTTGAGGTAAAACCATAAGAAAAGCATCGCTGGTTCTAACCAGTAAAAAGGTCGTGATAGCCCGGCCTTTTGGATTACATAAAGCGCCTGGACTACTTTTTGTCCCGGTAATATCATTAACATTACAAGTGATTTGTCCTTGTAATAGTTTGTCCGCATCTTTTCCGCTAATCTTCAAAACCGTCAAATGCACAACCGGGTAAATGGTTTTGTCGTAATAACTTGAAATGGTTGGAAAGAGTATGTGAGTATCACTTTCAAATATTGCATTTTGACTGAGTAGAAAGTTTTTCCAGTTCTGATTCATAGATGAGGTAGTAAGTTTTTAGATAATCGTCGATTATATAGCAACCGTGCTTGTGTGGCGAAAAGGCATAAGGTAAAAAAGCCTTACTTGAATCTTATAGTTGTGTACGACCCCTTGATTTTTTATAAAGATGCCCCATAAATATGAGGCTGCGTTGCAGCTAACATTAAAACCCTCCCGGCGATTAGTAAAGTGGGTTGTTTTTGTTCATACATTTGCTTTAGCTACCGCTATGGCTAATGCTTTGATCTTAATAATGAAAATTAGCTTTTGTGCATTAATCGGTATAAGTTGTTGGTTGACTATTAAGCGCATAAATGCTGAACATTACACCATCAAGTATACTGAAGCTTTGGGTTGGGAGCTGTTGGAAAAAGGTAGCTTTGCCTCGATTGATATTTTGAAATCAACCGTTATTACAACACAGGCACTGTTTTTACATTTTAAATACGGTGCTCAAGGCAGGTCTTGGCGCTCCCGGTATAAAAACACGCTACTTGTGTTAAACGATGCGTTGGCTGATGAGGATTTTCGCTACTTAATCGTCAAATTGAAAACAACAGCAATAAAATAGGCGCAACGCAAGGCATCTACTGATAGAATCCAGCTATACAAAAAAATTACTGGATAATGATTTGTATTGACTCGTGATTGCAGTTATCTTAACCAACATTTAAAAAATAATAAGGAGAAATCGGATGTCAAAAGGTCAAAATTTGCAGGACAATTTTCTAAACACACTTAGAAAGGAACACACCCCTGTATCAATTTTTCTTGTAAACGGTATAAAGTTACAAGGAAAAGTGGACTCATTTGATCAGTATGTGATTATGCTGAAAAACACCATCAGTCAAATGGTTTATAAGCATGCCATATCAACTATAGTGCCAAGTAAAGCCGTAAAAATGATGCGTGACGATGAAGTCGTTGACGAATGAGTGCTTTCCGGTTGCTGATTAGTATTTTTATAGATTCATTCTTGGAGTATTTTATTGTTTGATCGTCCCGATTCAGGTGAACGAGCTGTTCTTGTTCATTTAACTTTTCATCACGGGCAGGAAGATCTTTTAGAATTAAAAGAATTGGCTAAATCAGCCGGCACTGATCCTGTTTTTGTCGTCACCGGCAGTCGCAAACGCCCCGATCCAAAATATTTTGTTGGCAAAGGTAAACTTGATGAGCTTAGAGCGGCGGTAGAAGCAAACGCCGCTGACGTTGTTTTGTTTAATCATCCGCTGGCACCCAGTCAGGAAAGAAACCTCGAAGGTTTTCTGGGTGTTCGTGTAGTTGATAGAAATGGCCTGATTCTTGATATTTTTGCCCAACGAGCACAGTCTTTCGAAGGCAAGCTCCAAGTCGAATTAGCGCAATTAAAACACTTATCAACCCGGCTGGTTAGAGGCTGGACGCATTTGGAACGCCAAAAAGGCGGCATTGGTCTGCGCGGCCCCGGTGAAACTCAGTTAGAAACCGATAGGCGACTATTGGGTTTGCGTATTAAGCAGATTCAACAGCGTTTAGACAAAGTCGATAAGCAACGGCATCAAGGCCGTAGCAAAAGGAAAAAAGCAGAGGTTTCATCCGTTTCTTTAGTGGGTTACACCAATGCGGGTAAATCGACACTATTTAACGCGCTGACGGGTGCCGATATTTACACGGCAGACCAGCTGTTTGCTACCTTAGACCCTACACTACGCAGTTGCCGGTTGCCTAATAGCAACGAGATTGTTCTAGCTGATACGGTGGGATTTATCCGTCATTTACCGCATGAATTGGTGGCGGCATTCAAATCGACATTACAGGAAGCCAGTGAAGCAGATTTATTGCTGCATGTAATTGACGCGCATAGCGATGACAGGGATGAAATTATTGGTCAAGTCAATCAGGTTCTGGAAGACATAGAGGCTGATAAGATCAGGCAAATTGAGATTTTCAATAAAATTGATTTGTTGGACAACATTCAGCCGCACATTGATCGTGATGACTCTGGGAATCCTGTTCGGGTCTGGTTATCCGCTGAAACTGGAGCAGGTATCGATCTGCTTTATCAAGTATTAGCGGAACTGTTTTCAGTCACTAAAGTTAAAAAACGCTGTTATTTACAACCTGATCAAGGCAATATCAGGGCAAAATTATTTACTTGCGCAAAAATAATTGACGAGCATATTGATGAATCCGGCGCCAATGAATTAGTCATTGAAATTGATGTAAAACATTTGGGGCTGTTGAAAGAAGTGAAAACTGAAGATTGTGGGGTACAAGGCTAAAGCAGTCAGTTTTTAGCCTTTTTTTTGAGAATTACGATAGAATACCAACAAACATCCTGCGGGATAAATTAATTAGTAATCCAATATGGAGTATAAGTATGTCGTGGAATGAGCCTGGCGGCGATAAGAAAGACCCCTGGAGCGGTCGAGGTGACCAGAAAGGACCTCCTGATTTAGATGAGGTAATACGTTC
>JAYTJI010000012.1:0-5939 GCA_043731245.1 Methylococcaceae bacterium
GAATTGATTAAGGTGCCATCCCAATCAAATATAATTAAATCAAACCGGTTCTTCATGTTTTAACAAATTTTCCAATTGTAAGGGCAGGGGGGCTGAAATAGTCATGACTATTCCCGTAACAGGGTGCTGAAATTTTAATGTTTTTGCATGAAGAAACATGCGTTTATAGCCTTTATTTTTAAAAACCTTATTGACCTCATCCACACCATAACGTTCATCGCCGACGATAGGATGGCCCAGGCTGGCGGCGTGAACGCGTATTTGATGTGTACGTCCGGTTTTTGGCGAGGCTTCAACCAAGGTTGCGTTGCCAAATAACCGCAAGCGTGTGAATAGTGTTTCAGCGGCTTTGCCGGATTGACTGATGACCACCATGCGCTCCCCACCTTTACTGATGTTTTTTAACAAGGGCGCAGTTACTATCAGTTTTTTTCTTGCCCATTGTCCGGATAGTAAAGCTTGATACGTTTTTTGAATCTGGCTTTCCCGAAAAAGCTCCTGCAATTTACGTAATGCACTGCGTTTTTTGGCTATTAACAGGCAACCAGAGGTATCTTTGTCGAGTCGATGCACCAGTTCTAAAAAATGCGCTTCAGGTCTTATTAAACGTAGTCCTTCAATAATACCGGAACTCACGCCGCTACCTCCATGCACAGCAAATCCGGCCGGTTTATTAATAATCAGAAAACCCTCATCTTCAAATAAAATCCCCTGTTGCAAGGCCGCTTGCAAGCCCTGCGGAACATACAGCTCTTCGCTACGCTCAGCCACCCTGACCGGAGGAACCCTGACTATATCACCGGCAATCAAACGGTATTTGACATCCACGCGACCTTTGTTAACTCTGACCTCTCCTTTTCTTACAATCCGGTAAATATGGCTTTTAGGGACTCCTTTTAAACGGGTAATTAAAAAATTATCCAATCGTTGGTCACAATTGTCTTCAGTAATTTCGACGTATGTAACTTGTGGTAATGCGTTTTCTTCACTATTCATAGTGCAAATAATACCAGTATTGGGTGATGATTGATTCTTTAAAATTGATGTAGGGCAATAAGATTGCTATATTAGGCAAGTTTTCGTAAAAAACATACTTTAACGCTCTGCGGATTTCAACAATGAAACCGGCTTAGGGCGACTTAATGGAGAGTAAAATAACGTGTATTACGTGATTACACTTCATTATAAGATTTTCGGGTTCATCGTACGACCCTAGACGCACGATTTTTAACACCTGTTTAAAACAGAATTTACCACCGAAGACTGAGAAATATTAACTTAGTATCTGTCCGCGCTCACTCCATGGCTATCTATATTGAAGCCTGAAATAACGACGTTAACGCGCAGATGGCGGAACATGAGGCCGTAACAACTAAGCTGATTGTGTTATTAGTTAGACATATCGCCGTATAACTTGATGCGATGACCAATACCAGTCTGATTCAGTAAAATCTGAAAATGGAGCAGGAAACTACAAGGATACAAAATGAAAAGAATGCTTATCAACGCTACGCAGGCAGAAGAGCTGCGAGTCGCTTTGGTAGATGGTCAAAAACTTTATGATTTTGACATAGAAATCCCTTCAAAAGAACAAAAAAAGTCCAACATATACAAGGGTATTATCACCCGCGTAGAACCCAGTCTGGAAGCGGCATTTATAAATTATGGCGCTGAAAAACACGGCTTTTTGCCTTTTAAGGAAATTTCTCCGCTCTACCGGCAAATTCAAGAAGGCGCAGAAGCAGACGGTCGTCGTCCCGCTATAAAAGACCTGATTAAAGAAGGTCAGGAAATTGTTGTTCAGATTGAAAAAGAAGAGCGTGGCAATAAAGGCGCTGCATTAACTACCTATATCAGCCTGGCAGGTACTTATCTGGTATTAATGCCTAATAATCCCAAAGCCGGTGGTATATCACGGCGTATAGAAGGCGAAACCCGCAGTGATTTGCGTGAAGTGATGGCGTCGCTTGATATTCCTGACAGCATGGGCTTGATTGTCAGAACAGCAGGATGCGGCAAAAATGCTGAAGAACTGCAATGGGATTTAAATTATCTGCTGCAACTGTGGGAAGCTATAGAACGCTCTTCTGGTGAACAAAAAGCGCCATTTTTGGTATTTCAGGAAAGCAACGTTATTATCAGAGCCTTGCGTGACCATTTACGCGGTAATATTGATGAAATTTTGATTGATAATGAAGACTCATTTAAATTGGTACAGGACTTCTTAAAGCAGGTTATGCCGCATTTTTTGCCTAAAGCGAAATTGTACCAGGATGACGTGCCTTTATTTAACCGTTACCAAATTGAATCTCAAATTGAAGTCGCTTACTGCCGAGAAGTGTCGCTGCCTTCGGGTGGCTCTCTGGTCATCGATCATACCGAAGCATTAACTTCAATAGACATCAACTCCGCCCGCGCTACCAAGGGCAGTGATATTGAAGAAACAGCACTCAATACCAATTTGGAAGCGGCTGATGAAATTGCCCGGCAACTGAGATTACGCGATTTGGGGGGGTTGTTTGTTATCGACTTCATCGACATGTTGTCCAACAAGAATCAACGTTCCGTTGAAAACCATCTGCGTGATGCGCTTAAAATTGACAGGGCCCGTATACAAACCAGCCGCATCTCGCGATTCGGCCTGCTGGAAATGTCCAGACAAAGGATGCGTCCTTCTCTGGGCGATTCTACACAATTACCTTGTCCACGCTGTAAAGGTCAGGGTACGATTCGTAATGTAGAATCAGTTGCACTTTCGGTACTGCGTATTCTCGAAGAAGAGGCCATGAAAAAAGGCACAGAAAAAGTCATTGCCCATTTGCCTATTGAGTGCGCGACTTTTCTGTTGAATGAAAAGCGTCATGCCATTGAACAAATTGAAGCCAGACTAAAGGTTGGTATTATCATTTTGCCGAGCAAGCATCTTGAAACACCGGCTTATGACATTGAGCGCATCAAGGAAAAAGAGTCTGGCGAAGACAAGCCCAGCTACTTACAAATTAAAGCAGAAGACATTACCATTCCAGAATATGCGCAACAAATAAAACCGAAAGCTGAAAAAGCAGTCGTCAAAGAATTTATGCACGATTCACCTGCGCCTGTGCAAGCCACCAATGAAGCTGCCAGCTTGATTAAACGTTTCTGGCATAAACTGGTAGGCCCTAGTACGGAGCCTGTAATAAAAGAATCTTCTGCACCAGTTGTTGAAAAAATTAAAGTGACCGACGAAAGTCAGCCCAGCAGAAATCGAAATAACAGACGTGGTAGAAATCAAGGCCAAAAAAGCCAGGAACCACGTCCTAATCGGGCACCGCAAGAGCAAAATGTAAAGCCGGAGCAAAATAAAGAACCCCGGCCCAATCGTAATATCAGGGGGCCGGGACGGAACGTAAGACCTAACATTGCTCCAGTAAATAACACCGCAGATGAGGCTGTTGAGCTTGTTAAAAGTGAACCTGTAGCTGCTAATGACGCTGCAATAGAAGCGACATTTCTTACGCCTGAAGGCTCTGTATCGACTGAAGAGCAAGTTAAGCAAGCGACCAGAAAAAATAGCAGCAGAAGAGGTCCAAACCGAAGAAGACCACGCAATCCCAACTACAAAAAAACCGAAGGTGAGGGTGATTCAAACGGGGGTGATACAGGTGAAGCCGCAGCCGACTCACAAGGCGAAGCTCGTCCAGCACAATCCCGCTCGTATGATAGTGATTTTGCTGAAAGAGTAGAAAGAACCGAGCGATCTGAATCGCCTGCTGCTGTTTCAGCGACTCCAGAACCGCAAAAATTCGTTACTGAATCGGCACCAAAAGCGGTTGAAGAATAGTCGTTAAGGTTCAGGGAACCTCTAAAGATTGCACTTCGATAAGCTCAGTGCGAACGGTAATATTTGTAAATTAATAGCTTATCCGTTTGTGCTGAGCCTGTCGAAGCATAAATGGACAATTTTTAGAGGTTCCCTTCAAGGTTCAAAAAGCTAAATTCCTTTAGACTTTTACCTTGAACCTTATTTATATCTAATCTCAACAGCTGTAGCCCCAAATAACGCTTTCAAACGCGAAATTAGCTCATCGCCAGGATGTATACGCCATTCATCGCCTAGCTGAACAGCGCCCCGTGCATACTTTGATGTGTAATCGATACTTACCGGACAACTGCCACCCTTAAAAGGACTTAGAACTTCACTTAATTTTTCAATGTAATTAATAGAATTCGGCTTATTTTCAGCCACATTCCAGGTTAATTTAATACCTCTGGCAAAACTCTCTCTCGCCTGTTCTATATCGTATAGCTTCTCTACGGTTAAGCGCAAAGCACCTGAAAAATTATCAATGGCCAGAGACCCTTCGGCGATTAGCAGGCTATCGCGCGTAAAAATCCCTCGGTATTTCTCATAAACTTCACCAAAAGCCGCACACTCCAGTCGGCCGGATTTATCATCAATAGTAGCAAAGCCCATGGTTTTTCCTTGCTTGGTCTGACGCGTGCGTACTTCTACGACTAGACCCGCGACACGCGCCTCCATATTGCCGCGCGACACCTGCAAAGACGCAATTTTTCCGTGGGTAAAGTGTTTTAATTCAGGTTCGTATTGGTCTATCGGATGCCCCGTCAAAAACAAGCCCAGGGTTAATTTTTCCGCAGCCAAGCGTTCATTGTCAGACCATGGCTCAACCGCAGTAGCATAAGCCTCAGTATCTTCTGCATCCTCATTCACCGCTCCCAAGCTGGAGCCTGGGAGCGAGAACAAATCATTCTGCCCCGTTTGCGCCATTTTCCCGTGTTGTTCCGCTACTCGCAAGGCGGTGGGTAACTCCGCCAAATGACTTGCCCGATTAGTATCAAATTCATCAAAAGCCCCGGCGCGAATTAACGCTTCCAGTACTCGCCGATTAAATTTTCGTAAATCGACCCGCTTACATAAATCATATAGACCTGAAAACCGGCCATTGTCGTCCCGATCTTTTAGCATTTCTTCAATAGCCGCCTCGCCCACACCTTTCAGCGCGCCCAAACCGTAAATAATATGACCTTCGTCGTTAACGGTGAATTTGTATTTTGAAACATTGATGGTGGGTGGGCGAATTTCCAGCTTCATCTGCCGACATTCTTCAATCAGGATCACCACCTTATCTGTGTTATCCATATCGGCAGACAACACCGCCGCCATAAACTCAGGTTTATAATGGGCTTTCAACCAGGCGGTTTGATAAGCTACCAGCGCGTAAGCGGCCGAATGCGATTTATTGAAACCGTAACCGGCAAATTTCTCCATCAAATCGAAAACGTAGGTGGCGATTTTTTCATCAACCTGATTTGCCACCGCGCCCGTGGTAAATTTATCCCGCTCCTTGGCCATTTCCTCCGGTTTTTTCTTACCCATAGCCCGGCGCAGCATGTCCGCTCCGCCCAGCGTGTACAGCGCCATTTCACGGGCGATTTGCATCACCTGTTCCTGATACAAAATAACGCCATTGGTGGGCTTTAAAATAGGCACCAGCAACGGATGCGCATATTCTGCCTTTGCCCCGTGTTTAACGTTGATATAATCGTCGACCATGCCCGATTCCAGCGGTCCCGGACGAAATAGCGCCACCAGCGCGATAATATCGTCAAAGCAATCAGGTTTGAGCTTCTTAATCAGCTCCTTCATGCCGCGTGATTCCAGCTGAAACACGGCGGTGGTCTGGGCGTTGGTTAGCAATTTGTAAGAATCCACATCATCTCGCGGAATGGTGGTTATATCAATCAGCGGCTTACCTTGTTGCTTGTGCTTGGCATTAATGTCCTGCAATGCCCAATCGATAATGGTCAGCGTACGCAGACCCAAAAAGTCGAATTTGACCAGGCCGACCGCTTCCACGTCATCCTTGTCGAACTGGGTGACCAGATTATTACCGTCCTGATCGCAATACAGCGGCGTAAAATCGGTCAACTTGGTC
>JAYTJI010000013.1:0-7009 GCA_043731245.1 Methylococcaceae bacterium
GTACTAATTTGGTATTTTTGAGAAGCTGGGTATTACAAAGAGCCGAAATAAGCCGCCAGTGCTTTCATATCATCTTCTGAAAGCGTACCCGCAATCGCCTGCATATGTCCATTTTTACGCACACCTTCCTTAAAACTGCTTAGCTGCTTTACCAGATAGTCGGGATGCTGACCGGCAAGCCTTGGAAACTGGCCATTGCCTTCGGCTGATAAGCCATGACATCCTAAACACATATTTACTTTGGTTTGGCCCGATTTTGATAAATTTGGATCACCCCCTGCTCTAACGGGCGCTTGACTGGAATAATAAGCCGCCAGGTTATTAATATCTTCATCACTTAAGTTAGTCGCCATTGATTGCATCATAGCGTTATTACGTGTTCCGGCTTTGAACGCGTTAAGTTGATTGACTATATATGCCGATTGTTGAGCTGCTAGATTAGGCCATTGCGCACTACTGCTTTTACCTTTGGGGCCGTGACAACCTATACAATTAGCGGATTTTTGTTCCCCCATGTTTGCATCAGCGGCCAAAACGGGTACTGTCCAAATACAGGCCAGTAACACAGAAACTAAAAAGGGATGCTTTAGTGTGGACATGGTTCACCTCATAAGAAGGATTAAACGATAAATAACAATGTCTTCAGGTAAACTTTAAAAAAGCCTACTTATTGAAAGCATTCACTATACATCTAAAAAGCGCTGGTGATAATGAAAATTCTGCTTATCTGCCCTTAAGATAGTCCGTAAAAAACCTGTGGGATGCTCTGATCGGGATTGATGCGCTTCCTTGCGTCAGCGCATCCTGCATCTATGCTTTAGATAAAGACCTACTGATACCTTTCCTTAATCGCCTGTGCCAGCTGATACACTGCCATCGCATATTTATTGCTGTTATTGTATTTCTTAATGACTTTAAAATTCGGATAGACACGCCAATATTCATTACCCTCGTAAGTGCTAAGTTCAATGACGCCCGGATCGTCAGCACCGTAGGTTTGCGTTGTTACCGGATTATGAAATTGCCAGCCACTGCGGGAAAAATAATGCGCTACACTACCGACAGCATCTTTCGGATTCCATAAGTCACGACGTCCATCGTTATTAAAATCAACTGCTAAACGGCGAAAACTACTGGGCATAAATTGTCCGTAACCCATTGCACCCGCCCAAGAGCCTTGTGGCGTACGAGGATCAAAGCCTTCATCACGCGTCATTAGCAAAAAATTCTCCAGCTCCGACATAAAATATTTTGAGCGTCTATAGGTGTCGAATGACAAGGTGGTTAAGGCATCAAAGATACAGGTTTTGCCAAAGTTTTTGCCAAAATAAGTCTCTACCCCAATAATCCCAACAATATACTCAGGGTCAACACCATAAGTGACGCTGGCTTGCTGGATAGCAGCTGCATTATTGCGCCAAAATTCTACGCCATTGCTGATATGCGCATCGGTAAGAAATTTATTACGGTAGCGCGTCCAGCTACCTGGACGACGTGGTGTTGCCGGCCCGGATGGGGGGGGATTTTCCAGGCGAATAACTGAATCCAGGCGCTTAGCTTGCATAAACAAGCCATTCAAATAGGTTTCCGAAAAACCATGTTTACGAACCATGTGCTGGATAAAATTCCGCACTGCCGGTGAATTCGCGTATGTTCCGGTTATTGCCTGAGAGCCATAGTCTGTTGAACTTGGCGTGTTACCGTAACGTTTTGGATATTGCTTGGCATAGGGCTTAACCTGAACGCCAGGCGGCGAAACCGTGCTTTGTGGATATTGCGCCTGATAAGGTACTGGCTCACTGGCGCAGCCGACAAGCAATGCGACCAAAGCAAGCTTGAATAAGCGCTTATAAACTACGTTTGCCATAAAGTTCTTCTCTCTTGTATTGTTAAATGACCAATCACATTCTCTTTGTGCGGATTGTGAAATTTTTTGCTTTAATTATTTATGTTGCTTGTAGCTGAATATCAGTAGACCCGGTATTGTGTATAATTGAATGACATCACTCTTGAGAATCTCTAAAAACTATTCCAGTAAATAATGCTTATTTTATCGCAGAAACATCGCTTTGTTTGTGTTTTACACGACTTTTTAATTTTATGATTATAGACCAGCACTGGCTGACAGATATTGTCAGAACGCCCTCACCCAACTTTGATGAAAGAACTGACCCCGCCGACATTTCATTGCTGGTGATACACTGCATCAGTCTGCCACCCGGTGAATTCAATACCCCTTGCATAGACCAGCTGTTTTGCAATCAGCTTAATCCCGACGACCATCCCTATTTTAAAGAAATTTACCAATTTACGGTATCCGCACATTTATTGATTAAACGGGACGGGAGTTGTGTACAGTACGTCCCTTTTGACAAACGCGCCTGGCACGCTGGCAAATCAAGCTATGCGGGAAGAGAGCGTTGCAATGATTTTTCTATCGGCATAGAGCTTGAAGGCACTGAATCGGTAGCTTATACCGAAGCGCAATATATGCAATTGGCAGCCGTTATTGACGCATTGCTGAAAGCTTATCCCAAGCTATCGAAACAACGAATAACGGGGCATAGTGACATTGCACCCGGCCGCAAAACTGATCCGGGTGCGTCATTTGACTGGCAAAGACTTCTCAGTTTATTGAAATAATGTTGGTAACTATTCAACCGCAAAATGCAATGGAACGCTGATGACGCGGATGATTATGATGAGCGCTGATCATCTTAAAACGGCGATCAAATGATTTTTCTGGTAATTCAAAAATATTATTCAATCATACACTCAGCGTCATCAGCGTTCTATTTTTCTAACTGCTGAGTAGTTACTAATTTTAAACAATACGGGGCGAATGAATTCACCCCCCTACCCTCTTATGCCTTACAACAAATCTGTTTTTTTCGTTCCACCTAAACCAAATGACTCTGCAAGCATCAGCATAACACCCAGCGTAATCGCAGAATCGGCAATATTAAAAACAGCGAAATGCCAGGTTTGGTAATAAAAATCAAGGAAATCGATTACATAACCGTAGGCCAGACGATCAATCAGGTTACCGATCGCACCCCCTAACACCAATGACAATGCCACGGCCAGCAAAGTCTCATGTTGTTTCAGGCGTGCCAGCCAAACGGCCATAACTGCGCTAATTACTATTGCCAGACCGGCAAAAAACCAGCGTTGCCAGCCGCCAGCTTCATTTAAAAAACTAAAAGCAGCGCCCGTGTTGTGTATGTAGGTCAAATTAAAAAACGGCATAATCGAAATGGATTGATATAGCTGCATAGAGCCTGCTATAGCAAGCTTGCTTGCCTGATCCAAAATGATTGCCAACAACGACAGCCATAACCATTTCAACATAATAAAATCACGCATAGTGTCTATTTTCACCAGCGCCTATTACGTTTTCCACACAACGACCGCAAAGTTCAGGATGTTCTGCGTGTTCACCTACGTCATAACGTTGATGCCAGCAGCGCACACATTTTTTATGCCCGGAAACGATCACTTTTAATTTAACGCCCTCAACTTCAGTCTGGAGAGCATCATTTGGGGCAAACGGTTCGGCCATAACTGACGCATTGGAAGTAATAAAAATAAAATGCAGTTCACCGGCCAATTGGTTTAAGGCATCAAAAAACTCAGGATTACAATACAGTTCCACTTCTGCATTCAACGAAGAACCGATGTCGCCTTTGCCGCGACTTTTCTCCAATTCTTTACTAACGGCGGTTCTTACTGTCATTATTTTTTGCCAGAATTCGCAATTCATCACCGAACTATCATCCAGCTTGGTCAATCCTTGATACCAGGTTTCCAGGAATACCGATTCACTGCGTTCTCCCGGCATATAGCTCCATATTTCATCAGCGGTATAGCTGATAATAGGCGCTAACCAACGCGTCAAGGCTTCCAGTACTTTATACATGGCCGTTTGTGCAGAGCGTCGCGCCAAGCCATCGGCTTTTGCGGTATATTGACGGTCTTTGATAATATCCAGATAAAAACCACCCAGATCAATGACGCAAAAATGGTGTACTTTCTGATAAATATGCTGAAATTGATAGGTTTCATAAGCGGTTTTTACTTCTTCCTGCAAGGCGTATGCCCTATCTATTACCCAACGATCCAATGCCAATAAATCGTTGGTAGCGACTAAATCCTGTGCCGGGTTGAAGTCATCCAAGTTGGATAACAGGAATCGCGCCGTGTTTCTAAATCGGCGGTAACCATCAGAAGTGCGCTCCAGAATTTCATCAGACACCCGCATTTCGCTGCGATAATCGGTCGATGCAATCCATAAGCGCAACACGTCAGCACCGAGGTTTTTCATAACCGACTGCGGCGGGATAACATTACCTTTAGATTTTGACATTTTTTCGCCGTTCTTATCGACGGTAAAACCATGTGTCAAAACAGCTTTATAAGGCGCAACATTATTCATGGCTGTTGAGGCCAGTAATGAAGATTGAAACCAGCCGCGATGTTGGTCAGAGCCTTCCAGATACAAATCTGCCGGAAACGCCAACTGCTCACGCTTATCGAGCACACAGGCGTGCGTCACGCCCGAATCAAACCAGACATCCAGGGTATCGGTCATTTTTTCATAGTCGTCGGCTTCTGCGCCGAGCAACTCTTCTTTCTCCAGCTCAAACCACGCTTCTATGCCTTTTACTTCAATCCGTTTAGCGACTTGTTCGATAAACTCACCAGTGCGCGGATGCAATTCGCGCGTTTCTTTATGGATAAAAAATGTGATGGGCACGCCCCAAGTGCGTTGGCGTGAAATACACCAATCAGGACGGCCTTCTATCATGCTTTCAATACGCGCTTGACCCCATTCAGGAATCCAGTCTACGCGCTTGACTTCACTTAATGCTTGCTCGCGCAATTTATTTTTATTCATAGCGATAAACCATTGCGGCGTCGCTCTAAAAATAATCGGGGTTTTATGCCGCCAGCAATGCGGGTAACTGTGCAGAATTGCGTGTTGATGCAATAGTTTGCCTTTAGCTTCCAGCACTTCCAGCACATGCGCGTTAGCGTTAAACACATGCTCACCGGCAAATAATTCTGTATTAGGCAGGAACACACCATCAGCACCGACCGGATTTTCAACCGGCAAGCCGTATTTCAATCCGACGATATAATCATCCTGTCCATGTCCGGGTGCGGTATGTACCGCGCCTGTTCCTGCTTCAGTAGTAACATGGTCACCCAAAATGACAGGTACTTTCCGGTCATAAAAAGGATGTTGCAATAACTGGTGTTCCCAGGCAGAACCTTTGCAATAGCCAACAACATGATAACTATCAATACCATAACGCAGCATTGCATCTTTAAGTAACGCTTCAGCGACAACCAAACGCTCTGTTGCACACTGCACCACCACGTATTCCAGATCCGGATTTAAGGCAACGCCCTGATTGGCAGGCAAAGTCCACGGTGTGGTTGTCCAAATCACCACGGATAACGGCCCTATACCCTCATGTTCTGGTGCGTGATGACACAAGCCCATAAATCCGGTCTCATCAATTACCTGAAAACGAACATCGATGGCGGGTGAATGTTTATCTTCGTATTCAACTTCCGCTTCTGCCAGTGCTGATCCACAATCAGTACACCAATGTACTGGCTTAGCACCTTGCGTAACATGACCTTTTTGGGTAATTTTTCCCAACGAACGTACGATGTCCGCTTCAAAAGCAAAGTCCATCGTTAAGTAGGGGTTATCCCAATCGCCTAAAATACCCAGCCGCACAAACGCTTCTTTTTGTATGTCGACTTGCTTGCCAGCATATTCACGGCAGGCTTTGCGGAAAACGGCAGGCGACACTTTTACACCGGCTTTACCGATTTTCTTTTCCACCATCAATTCAATCGGCAAGCCGTGGCAATCCCAGCCCGGTACATAAGGCGCGTCAAAACCACTCAGGTTTTTTGATTTAACAATAATGTCTTTTAAGACCTTATTAACCGCATGGCCGATATGAATCTCGCCATTGGCATAAGGAGGGCCATCATGCAAAATAAATTGAGGACGTCCGGCAAAAGCTAGCCTGATCTTGCGATACAAGTCCGTTTCATTCCATTTCTTTAACCGTTCCGGCTCACGCTGCGCCAGATTGCCTTTCATTGGAAACGCAGTATTGGGTAAATTCAGTGTTTTTTTATAATCCATTGTCATAATTTTTTAATCTCAGCAAAAATTTTTTTAGCCACAGTTACATCTTTCTCAATCTGGGCTTTATTCTTAATAAACATCATCATGCGTACCGATATCGACCAACAATACCTTGTTATCCGAGATAAATCTAAAAATTAGTCGGTACTCGTAAGTAATGCTGAACGCCGAATAGCTCTTTAAGCCACCGCTCAAAGTGTGTGTTTTTAAAGAAGGATGGAAGGGTTGTTCAGAAAATAAGCGCAATCGCTCTTTAAAGCGATCCATTAACTCAGGGTGCTTTTTTTGCCACTTTTTTACCGCACGAACAAAAGCTTCGTCCCAAATCAATTCAATCATTCATAAGTCCGCAAAAAAATCATCGACACTGCCGGTCATGACCTTGCCCTGGGTAAGCGCTAATTCAGCTTCCTCAACTCTGTGAATGAGCCGGTTTCTTTGCATTTCATGGAGACGATGACTAACAATATCGGCAATATAACCTTGCTCATCTAAAGATAAACTGGCAATATTTTTTAATATCTCATTAATATGGCTGGTCTGATTCATTATCTAACCTCAATTCTAATCTCAGCAAAAATTTTTTTAGCCACAGTTACATCTTTCTCAATCTGGGCTTTCAGTTGTTCCAATGATTCAAAACGCACTTCATCCCTGATTTTTTGTTTGAAATGCACTTCCACATAACGCCCGTAGATTTCCTTATCAAAATCGAATAAATAGGTTTCCAGTATTACCGTAGATCCGCCCTCAACAGTTGGCCTGGTACCTACATTGGCAACGCCGTTGAATTCCAAATCATCAATACCTGTCATAGTAACGGCAAATACGCCA
>JAYTJI010000014.1:0-3260 GCA_043731245.1 Methylococcaceae bacterium
ATTTTTGCACCACCGTTATTTTCCAGCTTCAGCGGCTTCAGGAACTTCAATCAATTTTCCGGACTTAACATCATAGATATAGCCGTAAACAGGAATGTCCGAAGGAACCAGCGGGTGCGATTTAATACGCATCACATCTTCAAGGACACTTTGCGCCTGATCTTTGATAGTTAACCAGTCAATGTATTTAGCTTCTGCTGAGCCGGGGCCTTCACAGCAATCATGCCAGCCACTCGCATCAACAGAGGCAGTTTTTAAGCTGCTGGACAGTAAATCACGCATGATTTCGTCGGTGAAGGTTTCCATACCGCAATCCGTATGATGAATAACAAACCATTCACGCGTTCCCAGTAATTTATAGGAAATGACCAGTGAACGAATTGCATCATCACTGGCTCTGCCACCCGCATTGCGGATCACATGGGCATCGCCTTCGGAAAGTCCGGCATATTTGGCGGGATCAAGGCGGGCATCCATACAGGTTAAAATGGCAAAGTGGCGGCCTGGAGGCATCGGCAAATCGCCTTTATCAAAGCTGGCAACGTAGCCGCGATTGGCTATTAAAACTTCATTTAATACAGTACTCATCGTTATTCCTCGTGTAATTATTATTTTCTGCCAAATATCAGTGAGAAATTATTAGCAGGCATATTGATTTGCTCTTTTAACTCCAAACCGTGATGTTCTGCTGCTTTTTTCAGATCAGCCACATCTTTCAAGCCCCACTCTGAAACACCGGCAGAACTTAATGTTTCGTGAAATTCTTTATTGGAATCAGTGGTAAAGGTGCCTTCAATCTGGAATGGCCCATAAATTAGCAAAAAACCATCTTTCTGAAGCAACAGTGATGCGCATTCCATCATGCGGTCTGCAATCGAAATGGGTGCCACCTGAAAGATATTGATACAGAATATAGCGGCAAAGGATTCTTCATTGCCCGGATTAAACCACGTTTCAGCATCAGTCAGATCCAGATGAACGGGATCGGCAATATTATCATTGCCATGATCTGAAGACAGTTTCTTGATGTTATTAAAAACTTCTATATCTTTATCAGAAGGATGAAAATGCAAATGCTCGAAATGCGGTGCAAAATAGTTAATATGCATGCCGCTGCCGCTAGCGAGTTCCAAAACATTTGCCGGATCTTTAGGCAGCTTTTCTTTTAAAACGCCTAGAAGCGGTTCGCGGTTGCGGTTTCCGGCCCAAGCAACATACTCGCTTAGTGGATGCGGATCTAAAGGTGGTTTATCTTGGCTCATTTTTAACTCCTCGTTGTTATTGATTGCCAGTTACTCTTCAATAAGCGCAAGTGTTGTGCCAGCAATTATTAATAATATTTATCCTAAATTACAATGACTTGATTTTTAACTTTGCCAGATCAAGGAAGCTGTGCTTCAATTAGAGAAAATTTACTTCACAAAACATCATGAACAATATTTCTCTTTCCGATTTAACACCTGTTTTTTTCCTGCAAACCTTCATCCTGGAGCTGATGCACGCCAGCGAACAGCAAGGACAAAAGCACTGCGAGCAATTGATTGAACACATTGCCAAGACCGCCGGATGCTTTTTTGAAGAAACCTATCGGGAAGAAACCTATCGGGAAGAAACCCATAAAAGCGAACTGCTCGATAAAGAAAGCTATACCGAACTGATCCTCAGCCTTAAAAACAATATTGGCGGTAAATTTTCACTGGCTTCCAGCACCCAGGATTGCATTACCGTTACTAACAGCTGCTGTCCTTTTGGCGACCGGGTTACCAATTTTCCTGAGTTGTGCAGAATGACTTCCAGCGTCTTTGGTGGAATTGCAGCCCGGAATTTCGGTTACGCCAAAGTGGAAATAAAACAAAGCATTGCCCGCCATAATGGCAAGTGTGAAGTTTGTATATACACTAATCCGAATGCAGCAAAAGACCGTCCGGGAATGGAATACACCGACACGACACCGGTTAAAGAAACGCAGGATATTAATGAGTTGCACTCCCGCATTGAACAGAGCATGCAACAGATTTGGCGCCAACAAAGCAAGCAGCCTGCAAAAAAACACCAGCCTCCGGCGATTATTGCCAAATCACCCGCCATGCAGAAAATTTTGCAATCCATTGAAGTCATTGCGCCTACGCTGGCAACAGTTTTAATTCACGGTCAAACGGGGGTTGGCAAGGAATTGATTGCCCGAGCCATACACGCGATGAGCGACCGCTGTCTGAAACCTTTTATCCCCATTAATTGCGGAGCAATTCCAGAAAGCCTGATCGAAAGCGCCTTGTTCGGGCATGAAAAAGGCGCGTTCACCGGAGCCATCGAAGTACATCAAGGCTATTTTGAAAGAGCTGAAGGCGGGACTTTGTTTCTGGATGAAGTCGATACGTTGTCCCCTGCCGCACAAACCAGATTGCTACGCGTACTACAGGAAAGTGAACTCGAAAGAGTTGGCGGCAAACAAACCCTGCCAGTTGATCTGAGAATAATCTCCGCAACCAATAACAATCTGGAAGAACTGGTTAAGCAAGGCCAATTTCGCAATGACTTGTATTACCGCATCAATGTGGTTCGATTAAGCATTCCAGTCTTGGCCGAACGTCCGGAAGATTTGCCCTACCTTGTACAATTGATTGTACAGCGCTTGAGCAAAAAATATAACAAAGCGGTTGAATCGGTCAGCCGTGAAGTCATGCAAAAAATTCGCGCTTATCCCTGGCCGGGCAATGTCCGTGAACTGGAAAACATCCTTGAACGCAGCATTTTATTTACCACCGGTAAAGAAATGACCAAACTGGATTTGGAAGTGTCAGCTAACCCAGGCAATGCCGATGAATGGAAAAACATTAAGGAACACGCCATTGCCAAGGCCGAGCAATCGTTTCTTGAAAGCTCTTTAAAGCAGCATCAGGGCGATATAAAGAAAACAGCCGAAGACATGGGGATTACGACACGCGCCGTCTACACCAAGCTGAAAAAGTACGGTATTAATTTAGTGGACTATCGAAGAACCTAACTCTTTTTTAAAAATGAATTTTGCCGTCTTCTATTTTTTGCACGGGGCTGTCGACAATGCCGATCATTGAATGGCCGCTTTCCAAGATTAACCAGCCGTTCACAGGAAATCGGTGACGGTCTGTAGATGGCCGCTATGGATAGCTATACATAGCGGCCACTATGTATAGTACCGAACTATGTATAGTTGTGATCCTTGTCCCCTGCGCTACCTGATATTGCTGGTAGCGCCCTATACATAGTTTCAGTGCCTGATG
>JAYTJI010000015.1:0-14628 GCA_043731245.1 Methylococcaceae bacterium
TGGTCACAGCAGAAGGCAATACTGATTCACGATAGGCTTCATTTTGAGCATCAAAGATATTGGTAGAAGGCATAGATACTACGCGGATTTTTTTACCTGCTGCTTTTAGTTGTTCAGCTGCTTTCAGTGCCAGTTCAACTTCCGAACCAGTAGCAATGATAATTGCTTCCGGTTGACCATCATCGCTGTCAGCCAAAATATACCCACCGCGTGAAATCGCTTCAATTTGCTGTTGAGTGCGTGGTACATGAGGCAAATTCTGACGAGAAAAAACCAAGATGGTTGGCCCATGTTGACGTTCAAAAGCTGCTTTCCAGGAAACTGTCGTTTCAACTGCGTCGCAAGGACGCCAAACTTGTATGCCTGGAATCAAACGCAACGTCGCAGTTTGTTCGACCGGCTGATGGGTTGGCCCGTCTTCACCCAAACCGATTGAGTCATGGGTATAAACGAAGATTGAACGAATCTTCATTAAAGAAGCCATACGCAACGCATTACGTGCGTATTCCGAAAACATCAGGAATGTTGCGCCAAATGGAATTAAGCCGCCATGCAGGGCTATGCCATTCATCATCGCAGACATACCGAATTCACGTACACCATAGTTGACATAGTTAGCATCCGGCTTGTTGGCACGCATCGGCCTATAAGTAGTCCATTCGGTCATATTGGAACAGCCTAAGTCTGCGGAACCACCAAAAATCTCCGGTAACAGTTTTGCAAAACCTTCAATTGCAGCCAATGAAGATAAACGTGTAGCAGTTGTCTTAGCTTCAGCATTAACCGCACTAACAAAGGCATCCGCGTCAGCTTTCCAGTTTTTTGGCAGATCACCCGCCATACGACGTTTGTATTCTGCGGCCAGATCAGGGTGGGCAACTTGGTAAGCGGCAAACTTATCGTCCCACTCTTTTTCAGCTTTAGCGCCTTTGGTTTTAGCGTCCCAACCCGCATAGACTTCAGCCGGAATTACAAACGCTTCATAATCCCAACCCAAAGCCGCTTTGGTCAGGTTAATTTCGTCTTGACCTAACGCCGCGCCGTGACATGCGTGGCTACCCGCTTTATTCGGTGAACCGAAACCAATGGTGGTTTTACAGCAAATCATCGTTGGTTTATCCGTCATGGCTTTAGCCATTTCGATCGCTTTGATTAGCGCAACAGAATCATGCCCATCAACATCAGCAATAACATGCCAGCCATAAGCTTCAAAACGCATGGGTGTATTGTCAGTAAACCAACCATCGACATGCCCATCAATTGAAATACCGTTATCGTCCCAGAATGCGATTAAATTACCTAATCCGAGTGTTCCTGCCAACGAACAGGCTTCGTGTGAAATGCCTTCCATCAAACAGCCATCACCCAGAAATACATAGGTATGATGGTCAACAATTTTATGACCATCTCTGTTGAATTGAGCCGCAAGTGCCTTCTCGGCAATTGCCATGCCTACACCATTGGTAATACCTTGACCTAGTGGACCCGTAGTTGTCTCAATACCTGGCACATAACCATACTCGGGGTGACCTGCTGTTTTCGAATGCAATTGCCGAAACTTCTTTAGCTCTTCCATCGGAAGATCATACCCAGTCAAATGCAACAAGGAATAAATCAACATTGAACCATGGCCGTTCGAAAGTACGAAACGATCCCGATTTGACCATTGTGGATTAGTTGGATTGTGGCGCATAAAACCGTTCCACAAAACCTCAGCAATGTCCGCCATTCCCATCGGGGCACCCGGATGTCCAGAGTTTGCTTTTTGTACGGCATCCATGCTCAAAGCGCGTATGGCGTTCGCTAATTCTCGGCGCGAAGTCATATTGTTCTCCTTATTATTTTTATAAATTTATGGGTAGTGATTTCTATCAGCTGTGTGATTTTGTCACAAAAATTTCTTTTATGCTTATCATCTAACATCATTAAGAACGAGTGGAAGCCACCCGTTCTTTTGATGTTATTCTAAATTAGCGTGCCTTTCTCTCATTATTTCTTCAGCAATCCCTTTCTCATGAATCACATGGGAAATAGTTGCTTCTAAAAATAGTAATGTGGAGAGTTCAAATACAGTTCCCATCGGCATGCCCAGAACTTTACCATACAGCTCCGAGCGACCAACTTGAAATACTGCATCGGCCATATCGCCAATTGTTGAGTCGCTTTTTGCCGAGATCAACACGATGTTTGCGCCTATTTTCTTAGCGCTTTTTGTGAATGCTATTAATTGTTCAGTCTCTCCAGAACCGGAGATGATAACCAACAGATCACCGCTTTTAATGCTTGGCGTTACAATTTCGCCAACAACACTCACATCATAACCGCCATGTACCAGTCTCATCGCGAAAAAGTTGCCAACAAGCTTGGAACGACCAGCACCAGCAATAAATATCCGCTTAGCGTCATCAAGCATTTTAGTTAGCTTAACATCATACGTATTATCCGTTGCTTCAAGAATGCCTGAAATCTTTTCTATGATAAGTTGCTGATGCATAATTATACAGCGTCAACTAATTCGCGAATTTCACGAGCTGCTTCAGCAGGTGATGGTGCTCCATAAATTGCCGCACCAACTACGATAATATTCGCACCGGCTTTAACAACATCTTGTACGGTTGATGCTTTAATACCGCCTGCTACTGAAATTCTAACAGGTAAGCCCAATGCTGCGATGTCATTCAAGTCAGCAAAAGGTGTATGCCCAGCTGCTTGTGCATCAAGACCTGTGTGAATACCCATGATTTGAGCACCTGCTTCACAAGTTGCTTTTGCACAGGCCACTTTGTCGTCAACGTTGATTAAATCGATTTGTGCTTCTGCACCATGTGCATTTGCAGCTTTGATAACGCCCTGGCAAGTTGCCAAACCAGATACGCCAAGAACTGTACAAATATCAGCACCAGCCGCGTAGAAAGGAGTTGCTTCGTACTCACCTGCGTCCATTGTTTTAAGGTCGACTAACAGTAATTTATCTGGAAATCTTGCTCTCAGCTCTCTAACCAGATTGACACCATTGTGTTTGATACATGGAGTTCCGATTTCAAAAATATCAACATGCGGCGCTACTTGAGTAGCAAGTGCGACTGTTGCGTCGAAATCCAGTGAATCTAATGCCATTTGAATTAATGGTTTTGCCATGATATGTGCTCCGAAGGGTTATATTAATAGTTATTTTGGTTACATACTTGTTTTGCGGACATAACTGTAAAGTACAAAGGGGACGGCTGTCAATGCCAAATGATCAATGATCAATGTCGCGCAGGGGTCTACAGCTATTTAACATAAAAATAATCATTTAAAATCAATTTGTTACCTACTATCTATCAATGTCAGGTGTAGCTTAGATACCTATTCTCAAGCATGGCGTTATAAATAGTTTCTTCAATGACTGCTACGTCATATTGATGGCTTTTCCATTACGGGATTCAAAAATACAGCTTCAACAGCTTTGCTGATAACCGTCCAGAAGATTGACAATTGCAGTATAGGGTTATAGGAGGGGGGATTTTAAATATACACAAATATGCTTTAGGCTTCCTGGGCAGGAGATCGAAATAACCTTTCCAGATTAATTGCCATTCTTATTATTTTTTATGCACCTTGTGGTTCTAGACTCCTAAAACAAAGCATAAAAATTTTCAGTCGAGAGGTCTGCTATTTTATTTACCGTTGTCCCACGCAACGCAGCTATCTGTTCTGCAACATAACGGACATAAGTCGGATAGTTGGGTCTACCACGAAAAGGTACAGGCGCTAAATAGGGTGAATCTGTTTCAATAAGAAACCGGTCGACGGGTACTTTCTTCGCCACTTCTTTTATTGACGTAGCATTATTGAAGGTAACAATACCGGAAAAAGAAATGTAAAAATTCAAATCCAGTACTTTTTGGGCAAACTCCCAGTCTTCAGTAAAACAGTGGATCACTCCTCCTACTTCACCAGCATCCTCTTCTTTAAGAATGCGTAAGGTATCGTTTTTTGCTTCACGCGTGTGAATAATTAACGGCTTTTTTAACGCCTTTGCTGCGCGTATGTGATTTCTTAAGCGCTGATGTTGCCAACTCAGATCGCCTTCACTACGGAAATAATCAAGTCCTGTCTCGCCTATACCAATAACATTATCAGGCCGCCCTAATGCTATAAGCTCATCGACGCTCGGATCTTTGCAGTCTTTAACATTTGGATGCACACCAACAGTCACCGATATTTGTTGAAATCCTGCCACCAAATCCAGCATGGCTGGATAAGACTCCAGATCAATAGCGATACATAACAGACGCTCAATTTGATTAGCTTTTGCTTCATCCATAAAACAGGCAAAATCATTTTGATAGGGTTTCAGATCAATACGATCAAGGTGGCAATGTGAGTCTATCAGCATGAATGAGGGCTTTACATGGTATGGGTTGATCGAACAGACGTTAAAGCGCCCGCTAAATAGGTTTCTATTTTATTTCGCGCAACACCGCCGTCCTGATCACTGAACTGCACGCCAATACCGCAGGATCGATAACTTCCTGAGCGAGGCGGCGTCTTCCATATTACTCGCCCGACTATAGGCAACCGTTCCGTTTCTTCCATTAAATTTAGCAACATAAATACTTCCTGACCCATTTCATAATCCCGGTTGGTGGGAATAAACAAGCCTCCGTTGACGACAAAAGGCATGTAGGCAGCATATAGAGCACTCGTATCTTTGATTGAAAGAGTCAATATACCTTGCCTGGGCGTTAGCGCTGGTTCTGTCATTGTCCTTTACTCAGGTTAAGTTCAAGCCATTTTATTAAAATTTCTTCGAACATTGTTTGTTTGTTTATTTGAGTATTAAGCCGTTGCCGACTTATCACCATTAGATCATACAACTTGTATAGCTCTCTTAATTTTAGTTGTTGCGCCAGCTCTTGCAGAGGCTCTTTCAAGTCTGGATTATATAACCAGTTAGTATTTATTAGGTAACAACATTTAATTATGTCGATAATCCAGGACGTTATCCAAAATACTAAGGGTGCTTCAGGCAATTTATGCCAATCTTCCGCAATGATGGCCGGATGCCTGCGTTGTTTTGCTATATCCATCCAAGCCTTGAAACAGTCATTACGTAATGCTAACGTGCCATTATTGGCATAATCTAACGCCAGTAAAGGCGAACCCTGCGCCAAACCGACTAATGTAAAGATATCATTACCCTGTAAATTCTCTACATTCTGCTGTTTTAGCCAAGTATAGACCGTTTCTTTTTCGGGCTTGGCAATCGCAAGTTTTTGGCAGCGACTGACGATAGTTGCGGGTAAACGACCTGGTTTATCCGTAATTAAAACCATGACAGTGCGCTCTGCCGACTCTTCCAGGCATTTTAGAAAAGCATTGGCTGCTGCATTATTCAAAAGATCGGCGGGATTTACGATGACAACGCGATAGGACTCAAACTGGGGCTTTAAGGTCAGCCGGTTTACCAGGCTGCGAATTTGTCCGATAGTAATAGCTTTACCCGGTTCATCGGGTTCTATTCGGATAAAATCGGGATGCGTTTGCGCAGTAAGCAACAAACAACTGGCACAATAGCCACAACCCAAACCATCGTCTTGTGGCTTCGCACAAAGCAGGGAAGCAGCAAACTGATTTGCTAAATGCTGCTTCCCCAGACCCTGGTTACCGCTTATCAGTAAAGCCTGAGGAACACGATTTTGCATCTTGTAATTGCATAGCTGCTCCCAATTTTGTTGCTGCCAAGGTAATAGCATTATCTTAACAATGTGTGAATAATATCAATTAATGCTCTTTGTACATCCGCTAAGGGTTGGTTTGCTTTAATTAATTTGATGCGCTCAGGATATAACTCCGCCTGCAATAAATAAGCCCGCCTGACCTGTTCAAAAAAACTGATTTTTTCTGATTCAAAACGATCGAAAGCGCCTCGTTTTTTGACACGCTTCATACCTATTTCAACGGAGGCATCCAGTAACAGTGTCAAATCAGGTTTCAGATTACCTTGCACCAGATTTTCCAGCCACCCAATCGTGCTAACACGCATATTTCGTCCTCCGCCCTGATAAGCATAAGTGGCATCGGTAAAGCGATCACTAAGCACCCATTCTCCTTTTGCTAAAGCGGGTTCAATGACATGCTTGATATGTTGGGCACGGGCAGCGAAAATCAACAATAATTCGGCTTGTTCTGAAATTACCTCACTGTCCTTGTCTAGCAATAAATGGCGTATTTTTTCGGCCAGCACCGTCCCTCCCGGCTCACGCGTAACAACAACAGGAATATTGTGCTGTAGTAAATAATCCCTTATAAAAGCCAAATTAGTAGTCTTGCCAACCCCTTCCCCACCTTCCAGCGTAATAAACTTGCCTCTGCTCACTTTTTCTTCCTTTGAAAGCTATCAACTGCCAGATTATGATCTTTTAATGTGGCCGAAAATTGATGAGTGCCATCACCACGCGCTACGAAATACAGGGCATTGCTATTATCAGGATGCAAAGCCGCATTAATAGCATCACGTCCAGGCATAGCAATCGGAGTCGGCGGTAAGCCTCTAATTACATAGGTATTGTAAGGTGTCGCTATTTTTAGATCTTTGTATCGAATGTTGCCTTGGTAATTGTCACCCATACCATAAATGACTGTAGGATCGGTTTGTAGCAACATACCTGTTTGCAGCCTGCGTATAAATACACCTGCTATTAAAGGCCGCTCATTAACTGCTCCAGTTTCCTTCTCTACAATTGACGCAAGTATCAATGCTTCATACGGTGTCTTGAAGGGGAGCGCCCCATCTTTATGTTGCCATTCCTGCTGCAACACTAGCTGCATTTTATCGTAGGCTCTTTTTAATAAAGCAACATCAGAAGTATGTTTTTCAAAAAAATAGGTGTCAGGAAAAAACTCGCCCTCAGGTTGCTTTATGTCTGCTCCAAACTGAGCCATTAACGCTTCATAATCAATATTATGTAAGGTATGTTCAAGATTAGTGCTTTTATCCACCTCATTCAGCATTTCTTTAAAGCTCCACCCTTCTGGAAAAGTAATGGAATACTGCTTGGTTTTTCCTTGCACAAACATAACCAATATTTCGGGCAACGTCAAACCAGGCGTCAACTCGTATTCTCCTGGCTTTAGTTTTTTGACTACATTTTTCTGGAAGGCGATAACTTTAAACCAGAACGGTTTAAAATTTAATTTTTGGGCGTGCAGCTTATCAATAATTTGGCCAAATGAATCACCCTTATTGATTTCTATAACAGTGGGACTACCAATCACAACGGGTGTTTCTAATGCCCCTTGATAGTCATACCAGCCCCAGCCACCTGCAACACTTATAATTAATAACACACAAACAAAGATTTTATAGGTCACCCCTGATTGCCTCATTTCCAAATTGATTGAGCCAGTTTTGTATCTGCTTGGTTATCAAGCCTACTGGAAAATAGGTGCTTGCGATTTGCTTAACGGGCCAAATGCCTATAATCGAATTACAGACAAATACCTCATCAGCCGATAACAATTCCTCTTTAGTAAACGTATGCTCCATCGCACAAAGCCCATGATCGGAAGAGATCGCCAATATAATGCCGCGCACAATACCGGCAACACCTGACTGAAGAAGCGACGAAGTATAAAGTGTATTATTTTTTATATAAAAAAGATTAGTCATTGTTCCTTCAATAACATGGTCATTAATGTCTAGCATAATGCCTTCTTGAATATCCAAATCAATCCATTCTGCGCGTGCCAGTATCTGCTCAAGCCGATTCAGGTGCTTAATACCGGCTAACGCTGGATTCAACCCTAAACGGGTAGCGCAAAAACGTGTGTTTATACCCTGCTCCGTGTAGCTTTCAGGATAATCAGGATAGGGATGTAAACTTAATACACGGGTAGTCTGAATCAGATCAGGCTGACGATAACCTCGCCCGCCAGATCCTCGGGTGAGTATCAGCTTGAGAACAGCTTTGCTTGAATGTTGTGTAAGCTTTTCAGCTTCCAGGGTAAGAATCTCAGTACCCGGAAAAGGAATATAAAGACGACGGCAACCTGCATTTAATCTATCTAAATGCCGATCAAGACAAACCGGTTGCCCGTTCCTAACCGCTATTGTTTCAAATAATCCATCACCGTATTGAAAACCACGATCCGATATTTCAATATGCTCCTTGCATTCACCATTAACCAGCATCATGAGCAAAGACACAATGCTTGTTTATTTAATCTACTCGTAACGCTTAAAAACCAGAGAGCCATTAGTACCACCAAAACCAAAAGAATTGGACATAGCGACATCAATTTTCATATCTCTTGCCGTATTCGGCACAAAATCAAGATCACACTCAGGATCCTGATTTTCCAGATTGATTGTTGGCGGGGCGATTTGGTTTTTGATGCTTAACGCCGCGATCACTGCTTCAATCCCTCCCGCAGCACCTAACATATGACCCAGCATGGATTTTGTAGAGCTGATTGCAACTTTATAGGCATAATCACCCAATGCAGCTTTCATTGCGTGGGTTTCGCCTATATCACCCGCTGGCGTCGATGTGCCATGGGCGTTGATGTAATCAACATCATCCGCATTTAAACCCGCATCACGCAGGGCATTTCTCATACACCGCGCCGCGCCTTCGCCGCCAGCTGAAGGGGTTGTAATATGATAAGCGTCACCACTCATACCATAACCAACCACTTCGGCATAAATTTTTGCGCCACGCGCTTTAGCATGTTCCAGCTCTTCAAGGACAACTACACCGGCACCATCACTTAATACAAAGCCGTCACGATCTCTATCCCAAGGACGGCTCGCGGCTTGAGGATCATCATTACGACGGGATAAAGCTTTGGCAGAGGCAAACCCGCCCATCGCCGTCGCTGATGTTGTACAGCGCTCTGCGCCACCGGCAATCATTACATCAGCATCGCCGTATTTTATTAATCGGGCTGCATCGCCAATATTATGCGTACCCGCTGCACAAGCAGTAACAATTGAAAAATTAGGGCCTTTTAATCCGTATTTGATTGAAAGGTTGCCTGAAATCATATTTATAATGTTACCCGGAACAAAGAATGGCGAGATGCGGCGGGGGCCGCCTTTCTCATAAGTTGCATAACATTCCTCAATACCGGTAATGCCACCTATTCCTGAACCAATGGCAACGCCAATTCGCTCTGCATTGTCATCGGTAACTTCTAGCCCAGAATCTTCAATAGCCTGGCAACCCGCAGCAATACCATAATGGATAAACCCATCCATACGCTTAGCATCTTTATCCGGAATATATTGCGTAACATCTAAATTTCTGATCACGCCACCAAAAGTGCTGGCAAATGAAGAAATGTCAAAAGAATCAATTGAACTTATGCCGCTTTTACTGTTAACAATACCGTCCCAAGTTTGCAGGACAGTGTTTGCTATGCACGTAACAGCGCCTAATCCAGTTATTACAACTCGACGTTTGCTCAATGTAATGTACCGTAGGAAAAATAAAGATGAGAATGAAGGGATAATGACCTAAAGACTGCTTTAAAAAAGTGCATAGCGAATGTCTTATTCCAGGACATCCCTGGATGATTGCGTAATATGCGCCAGCTACTGAAAATTATTGGGCAGTGGATGAACTTAGCGCTCATCCACTAAAATCAGTTTTACGCGTTTTTTTGCACGTAATCGATAGCTTGCTGAACAGTAGTGATTTTTTCAGCTTCATCGTCTGGAATTTCGCACTCGAACTCTTCTTCAAGAGCCATAACGAGTTCAACTGTATCCAGAGAATCAGCGCCGAGGTCATCTACAAATGACGCATCGATGGCGATATCTTCTTTAACACCTAATTGCTCTGCAACAATCTTTTTTACTCGTTCTTCAATGTTACTCATAATTATTATCCTCAAACATCGTAAGTTTTTCGATCTTAAGAAACTTACGATGGTATTGTTATTAGTTTTGACTGAAATCCCGTCTCCGGAAAATCCAGACGGCGGGGCAATTATACTTAATATTACAACAATGTCACCATATTAAGGCATAAACATCCCGCCATTGACGTGCAGGGTTTCCCCCGTAATATAACCAGCACCTGCCGAAGCAAGAAATGCAACAGCATGGGCAATTTCTTTAGCTTCACCTAATCGGGACAGGGGAATCGATACTAACAGGGCATTTTTAATCTCATCACTCAATTCCCTGGTCATATCAGTATCAATAAACCCAGGCGCGACAGTGTTAACCGTGATATTGCGCGAACCGACTTCTTTCGCCATTGATTTGGCAAAGCCAACCATGCCTGCTTTTGCTGCCGCGTAGTTTGCCTGTCCCGCATTACCGGTGAAACCAACTACGGATGAAATATTGATAATGCGACCTGTTTTAACCTTCATCATGCCGCGCAACACCGCTTTACTCATACGAAAAACAGACGTTAAATTGGTGTTAATAATATCATCCCATTCATCATCTTTCATCCGCATCAACAGATTATCCCGGGTAACACCTGCATTATTGACCAATACTGTCGGAGCACCAAATTCATCGTTAACCGTTTTAATCACTTCCGCGATAGATTCGACATCGGCCACATTAAGCTTAATGCCCTTACCCTTTTCACCTAAATAATCGGAAATGGAATCAGCGCCAGTAGCCGATGTTGCTGTGCCTACAACAAAAAAACCATCCTCAGCCAATCTTTCGGCAATTGCCCTGCCAATACCACGGCTTGCACCTGTTACTAAAGCTATTTGCTTAGCCATTAAATTGCTCCAATACTTTATTTAAGGTTTCGGGGTCATAGATAGAAAAATGCTTGGCATCTTTAGCGATGCGTTTGTTTAACCCAGCCAATACCTTACCAGGGCCACATTCAACGAAACAGGTAACACCCTGCTCGTGCATAAATTTAATGGTATCGACCCAGCGCACAGGCTTATAGAGCTGTTCTTTTAGTGCGTTACAAATCACTTCCCGCGCACTATGTGACGCAACATCTACATTATGAATAAGCGTCATCTTCGGACTATCAATAACTGTATTTTGCAGATATTGATCCAGTTTTTCCGCCGCTGACTGCATCAATGCACAATGTGAAGGCACACTAACCGGTAACAATATAGCACGCTTAGCTCCTGCATCTTTTGCCGCAAGCATCGCCCTTTCAACCGCCGCAAGATTACCTGCGATAACCACTTGTCCAGGCGAATTAAAATTGACCGCAGAAACCACTTCATTATCGGCAACCTCGGTACAAATATTAACGACCTGATGATCTTCAAGCCCCAAAATTGCCGCCATCGCTCCGACGCCGACGGGCACAGCATCCTGCATTAATTGCCCTCTTACTGCAACCAGCTTTATAGCGTCTTCAAAAGATAGGGCTCCTGAACAAACTAGGGCAGTATATTCACCAAGACTATGCCCTGCCATCCAATCTGGCCGAACAGTACTGTTTTTACACCATATTCCCCAAACTGCAACACCAGCGGCAAGCATAGCCGGCTGCGTGTTTTCCGTTTGATTAAGCTGTTCTTCCGGCCCCTGCGTAACGATAGACCATAAATCCTTACCCAGTACATCCGATGCCCGCTCAAAGGTATGCTTGACATCAACATAACTGACGGCCAAATCTGACAACATACCTAAAGATTGGGATCCTTGCCCGGGGAAAACAAAAGCTAAATTGTACATTTGCTTGATCATCTTCAAATACGCTTTATTTAGTATTTAATTAATGCGGAACCCCAAGTAAATCCTGCTCCGAAGGCTTCAAGCAAAACTACTTGTCCGCGCTGAATTCGGCCATCACGAACCGCTTCATTGAAAGCAATGAGTACCGAAGCAGACGAGGTATTGCCCTGATTCTCAAGCGTCACCACAACTTGATCCATGGACATTTTCAATTTTTTAGCGGTTGCCACAATGATCCGTATATTCGCCTGATGAGGGACTAACCAGTCAATGTCGGACTTATCCATGTTATTGGCCTCCAGTGTCTCATCGACAATCCGGCCCAGTGTATTAACAGCGACCTTAAACACCTCATTGCCGCGCATACTGATGTAGCCGGCTTCGTGCTTATTAGCATCGGTAGCAACTTGAGGGTTTGGACAATACAGCATATCTTCATATTCCCCATCGGAATGGATATGTGTAGACAAAATACCTGTCTCGTCTGAAGCCCTTAGCAAAACAGCTCCAGCCCCATCGCCAAATAAAATACAGGTACCCCGATCTGTCCAATCGACAATACGTGAACAAATTTCAGACCCGACAATAAGGACGGTCTTGACCGCACCTGATTTGATATATTGATCAGCAATACTCAAGGCAAAAATTGAACCTGAGCAAGCCGCCTGAACATCAAAGGCAACCGTGCTTTTAATACCTAATCGCTGCTGCAATAAGCAACCTGTACTCGGATAAATGCGATCGGGCGTGCCTGTTGCGACAATAATTAAATCAATTGTTTCCGGATCAATCTGCGCAGCATCAATTGCCTGCCTGGCCGCAATTTCAGCCATACTTGCAGCTGATTCATTTGACCCTGCAATCCGACGGCTTTTAATGCCCGTCCGTTCATAAATCCAGCTATCTGATGTGTCAACCGTCTGTGATATTTGCTCATTAGTGCGCACTTCTTCCGGCAGGTAAGCACCAGTGCCGATCACTCTTGAATATCGCGTCATGCGACCGCTCTCAGGGCTAGGGTTTTTTCTACTTGCTCACTTATCTTTTTAATCACATCTTTTTCGACTTCACAAACGGCAAGCTGAATAGCCGTTTTAAAGGCAAGGACGTCGGCACCGCCATGGCTTTTAATAACCAGCCCACGCAACCCCAAAAAACTGGCACCATTATATAGCCGGGGATCTATGCGCTGTTTAAACGACTTAAGAACCGGATAGGCGATCAATCCAATCAACTTGGTTAAACTATTTTTGCCAAAAGCCTCTTTTAAGGCAGTGCCTATCATTTTGGCCGCGCCTTCAATGGATTTAAGGGCGACGTTGCCAACAAAGCCATCAGTAACGATCAAATCTACTTTTATATGTCCAGCATTTAATGAGCTGCCTTCCACATAACCAATATAATTTAATGACGAGTTCTCTAATAATTTTGCGGCCGATTTAACCTGCTCATTACCCTTCATGTCTTCCTCGCCAATATTTAACAAACCCACTCTTGGGCTATCAATAGCCTCTACCGCTTTAACCAATTCATTGCCCATAACAGCAAATTGAAAAAGATGCTCAGCAGTACAATCGACATTTGCGCCCAAATCCAGTACATGGGTATGCCCATAAATTGATGGCAGCGTAGAAATAATGGCAGGACGATCAATACCAGGGATCATTTTCAAGACAAAGCGTGCAGTTGCCATTAATGCGCCGGTATTACCAGCACTTACACAAGCATCTGCACGACCATCATGAACCAAATTGATAGCAACCCGCATTGATGAATCTTTTTTGTTTTTCAACGCTTTGGATGGCGACTCATCCATGCCAACGCACTGGGAAGCATGTTGGATAGTGAGCCTGTCTTGATAATCAGCCAATTGTTGTGGCAGCAACTGCTTAATAACAGCTTCATTGCCTACCAAAATCAGTTTTAAGTCTGGATTGTTTTTTAGACAATCCAATGATGCTGGAATAGTGACTTCAGGACCGTGATCCCCGCCCATTGCATCAATTGCAATTGTTAAACTCACGCTGACGAACAACTCCGCAGTTATTGAAGAAAGCCGAACCATGTCTGGCAAGGCATGACATCATTCCAGAGCGGGAAGATAATTATTCTTCGTCGCCTGTGGATACAATTTGACGACCCTTAAAATAACCTTCCGGAGTAACGTGATGACGCAAATGCGTTTCACCTGTGATTGGATCTTGCGACAATGCTTTACTTGTTAAGGCGTCATGTGAACGACGCTGACCGCGTCTTGAACGCGATACTTTACTTTTTTGTACGGCCATTATAAATCTCCAGTGTTTTTAAGTTTGGCTAAAATGGAAAAAGGGTTTTCGAGGGGAGATTGTTCATCGCCCCCCAATGAATTTATGTTGTTACTGCCAACCCCTGAAACCAAGCAAGCATGCTGGTGCTTGGGAAAAGCAGGCAAAACGAGCAATATCTCGTCTTCAATAATGTTTTTAAGAGGAATTTTCCCTTCCTCAACCAGTAATGGCTCATAATCTTCAGGCAGCCGATTTGCTTGATCTATTGAAGTAACGACGCCTAATTTGACAGCGCAATTAATAGGCCATTCAATAGCCTGCAAACAATTTTGGCATTTAAGCGCCAAAACCGCCTTGATATGCCCTTCAACTTTAGCTAACCGCCCTTCCCGTCCAAAAAAAAGATCAACGGCAATTGCACCAGCATCGTCAGCAAGCATTTCTGCCAAACGATCCAGGCTTTTTAATGGTATCAACCCCTTCAATTCACCGCGCTTATCAGCCAAATGTAAAGGGTCTATGTGTTCGGGTAATCGATCTGACATAACTGGGGAATGATATATGGAAACAATAAATGCGTCAAACCCTAAATACAAAATCCACACATTAGCAATCCTTGCTCACTAAAGCAAAGCCAATGGCCAATACTCCGGCCACCCAGAATCGACGACCATATACCCCTCAATA
>JAYTJI010000016.1:0-3358 GCA_043731245.1 Methylococcaceae bacterium
ACAACACCCGTTTTTATGCTATTCCGGCATCTGCTGAATAACCATAAATCAAGGAAATAACACTTGATCTTGAACAGAGTATCTACCCGAATGAAAAAAACCGCATTTTTAATCACACCCGTGTTAGATATTTAATTTTACTTTGACTTTGACTTTGTGACTTCAATTATTCGAAACCGTATTACAGTGTTAGGCTGCATACTGGCTCGCCTTGGAAGGCTTGACAATGATGAACTTTGCAAAAGTTCTGACATCCATTACCTCCACAATTTCAAATCCAGAATTTTCAAGCAATAGCTTCCACTCACGCAGGGTTCGTTCTCGCCCCGTTGTGCCAATCAACATTTGCATATCGAAAGCAGCGATCGTTGGATTGATGTGTATTTCTTCAGCGATTGAATCGGCAATCAGTACATAAGGGTTTTTCGAGCCAATAGCTGACTTCAGGTTGACGAGTACTTTTTTAGATTCCTCATCATCCAATCCATGAAATATGGCAGAAAACACATAGAGGTCTTTATCTGATGCTGCAATTGGCAGGCTCTCAAACATATTGCCGGATTGAAAATCAATACGCGCAAGTAATTCACCGGGTATTTTTTCAGTCCAGTATGTCTTTGCCGTTTCGATAATTTGTGGCCTGTCGAACACCACTGACCGTAAGTTTGGAAAAGACTTTAGAATTGCAATAGATTTACTGCCTTTGGAGCCGCCGACATCAATAACACGCTCAAAAGCTCCCCAGTTAAAATCCTTAAGAAATACATTGCCGGTGAGATTTTCCACGGCATCCATTGCTTGAGAAAACAACAAATCAAAGTGTTTGTTTTGATCCATATAAGTGAACACATCAACACCATGCACTTTCGCAAACGGTACACCGCCATCATGGATACTTTCCTCTAGGGATTCCATCCACGGTTTAGTCATTTCCGGTGAGTTGTGCATCAGTATCATGGCCCGCACGTTTTTTGGATTATCCATACGCAGAAACGCAGATGTCTTGGAGTTCTTGAATACACGCGGAGCGATTTCATCGAATATACCCATTGAGCCCAACATCCTCATCAACCGATAAAGGTGGTCTTCATGTAGCTGTAGTTGCGTGGAAATTTCCAGCGTACTTTTCTCAGCGTCGCCAATCACATCAGCCAATTCGAGCTTGGTTGCCACATATAATGCGCGGGACTGCCAGAACAGCGAGCCAATTTGCATGAGTCTGAAGGGCGGTGGCGTTATTTTCGCAGGTATATTTTGAAGCGCACTGGCAATGCCCATCAATTTATTGAAGAGCTTAACTTGGAATGTATTTGTAGTCAGTTTTTTCATATGCCACGTTGCAAATCGTAAGAGTTTTTTTAATATTATAGCTTGAGTTGCGGTGAGTTTTGCTGGTTATACATAACGTTTGAGTTGAACGACATACTATAAACACCTGAGAATAATTAAATTGCTCAAAATAACGCGATATAACAATGAGGCTATTGTCAAAATTGGTGAATAACACAACTGTGGTCGTGTATGTTGCGCCGCATATTGGCCTTTGATCATTCGGGGCATTGCGCTATCGAGACTGTGAAAGTATTAGTTCGGTAGGGCGGTTTCGCTATAGAGACTGTGAAAGTATTCTAAATTTGCTTTGAATTTTAAATTTCGGCAATAAAGAATCAATAACTTACAAGGTCATAAGATGCGCTAGACACAGGATGCTGCCGAGGTAAGGAGGCGCATCGTTCGAGTCATTCATTGGCATCAATGTTAAATTCTCCTGAGTAACCCCAAGCGGCGGAATAAAGACCGTACGCCACAAACTCATGGAAACTCAAATGAAGCCAGTTTACAACTTGCTGCACCCAACCCTATTTGATGGGATTCTAATGGATATAGTCAACATGCTGGTTAAAATCATTTTGGTCAGTGATCAAATGCGTTCAAAAATGTCCTTGCCTACACGGATGTAGGCAAGGGGCGTGAGCAGGACGCGGAAGCTTTGCCACAAACCGCGTTCACGGCGCTTGCTTTGGCTTTGTGTTGTCTCTCCCCTTTGGCTATGGCTCGGAAAAATGCCCTTTGAGCAAATTTCAGTGAGTCGAAAAATCAGCGTCACCTGACGGCAACGTCCAAATGCAATGCAGGTGGTCTGGCATAATTACCACGGCATTAATTTGCAAAGGCCTCCGTTCCTTCACATAACGAAAAGCCGTGCGTAACGAATCAATTTTTTCAACCAGTAAATGATTGTTTTGACGCTCGGCAAGGTTCACCGTAAAAAACCAGGTGGGGCATTAGGCATGTAAATTCGGCGATAGGCATGTGTAATCCTTGTGTTTCGCGAACGATGCGCCTCCTTACGTCGGCAGCATCCTATGTTTAGCACATCTTATCGGGTTGGATTAACCCAATGCTTTCCAATGCCGCAGCAATGAAAATAAATCGATCTTTCATAGCGCTACAGCTTCTTGCAAAACCCGTTGGCGTAAGTATTTGTTCAATGCACGTTCGCTGACTATATCGACCTTTCGACCTAGTATCGTCGATAGCACATCAATCAGAGCAACCTGATCCAATAGTGTTGAACCTGGCAAAAAATCGACCAATAAATCAATGTCGCTGTCTTTACGTTCTTTACCGCGCACCACGGAGCCAAACACGCGGATATTAGTTGCGTGGTAATGATTGGCAACATCCAGAATACTAGCTTTTTGCTGCTGTAACATTTCATATAATTCAGTCAAGTTATAGCTCCTTGGTTATGACGGTTTGCTGGCGAAAAATCGTCTTACAGCGTTCCAATAATCTGGAAAGCAAGCCCCTTTAGCCGCTTCAATCTAAATAATTAAGGTCAGAAACAATGCGCTTTAGCGAGTACGCAAACAAGTGACAAAAATGATGGATCGCAAGACTTGATCCCAAATTTTCTAAGCATGGATATTGAATCGGAACGCTTTATTGTGGTATGCGATGCGAACCCTTGGCTCTTACTGCATTTAACTTTACTCCGTCCCCAATTATTTAGATTTGAATAAAACTGTCAATATCATAACCCCCGAAAACATGCACAAACCTCCAATAAATATTAGCATCAAATATAGTGAACCACTGCTCGATAATTTAAGCGCTGCATGACTAGGATTTTCGGGATTATAAATAGCATTGACTTTTGAGCCCACTGGATGACTATTTAACGTAAAGCTAAGGGGCGTGCCGCTCACGGACGCTAAACGAAGCCCCAAAGCTTGATAAAATACCAAACTACAAAACCGCCATGAGGCGGCACGTCCCTTTGAGCGCCATGTTAGGCCAAGAAGCACGATGAAAGCCAAACTACCTTGGACAAAAAAGCCTAAAAAACGCACCG
>JAYTJI010000017.1:0-3202 GCA_043731245.1 Methylococcaceae bacterium
ATTTCTTTTGCCTACACTGCATCATCTACTCACTTTGCCCTCCAGAAAATTTGGCACCCGCGCACTCATACTCGCGCCCACGCGTGAACTGTCGCAACAGATTTTTAAGCAATGTCAGCAATTGCTCGAATTCACTAACCTTAAAGTTGGCATAATCACCGGTGGCGATGACTTCAGGCTACAGCAAAACATGCTCCGAAAAAATACGGAAATAGTTATTGCGACGCCCGGTCGTCTTCTGGAACTGATGGAGCAGGAAACGCCAAATTTCAGCAATCTTGAAGTCCTGATTCTGGACGAAGCCGATCGTATGTTGGACATGGGCTTCAGTGAAGACGTATTAACCATTGCCAAAAGCTGTAATGCACAAAGACAAACCTTACTGTTTTCTGCCACGCTAACCCATTTTGGCGTTATTAAAATGGCTGATAAAGTCCTGCAAAATCATGAAGTGGTGGCATTAAATACACTACACGATGGGCATCGCAACATCGAGCAACAAATTGTAGTGGCCGACGATAATGATCATAAACAAAAACTGTTAGCCTGGTTGCTGCTTAATGAAACCTACGACAAAGCACTGGTATTTACCAATAGCAGACTTCAAGCGGATGCCCTGCGCGGCCCACTGCGCGGACAAAAACTCCGTGTCGGTGTGCTGCATGGCGAAATGGATCAAAAAGACCGCAACCGGATGATGGAATTGTACCGTGAGGGTGAGGTTAATATTATGATCGCCACAGACCTTGCTGCACGCGGACTGGACATCAGAGGCATCAATTTGGTTATCAATTTTGATGTACCCAGAAACGGTATCAATTATATACACCGTATAGGTCGTACTGGCCGGGTCGATGAACTGGGGCTAACCATAGCCCTGGTAAAAAGCACTGAATGGAATTTAATGTCCGGGATTGAACGGTTTTTAAAACAGAAATTTAAACGTCGGACTATTAAAGAGCTGGAAGGGAAATACAAAGGCCCAAAAAAACTTAAAGCATCGGGAAAAGCGGCGGGTGTTAAGAAGAAGCTTGAACCTAAAAAAGTGGCGGCGGAAAAGGTCAAAATACGCCACAGAGACCAGAAAAACATTGGTAAACGGCGTGCGCCAACCAATCAACCACCTACAGATTCACAAGAACAAAAAGAGTAAGCCGTAAATAGGGGAGTTGTGTGAATCGCCTTCAAAAATACCAGTAGGATTTTAAGGGAACCTCTAAAAATTGCTTATTCATGCTTCGACCATTCGACAAGCTCATGGCTCAGCAAGAACGGATAAGTGACTGATTTAAGGTTACCGTTCGCACTGAGCTTGTCGAAGTGCAATTTTTAGATATTCCCTTAAACTTTGGCGGCATAAATCGCAATTAATTCATGGGCCAAAGGAAGTTATTTAATGTCAAATATACGCATAATTGCCTTAACCTCGTTGGCCATGATCGCCTTTGCAAGCAACTCCCTGCTTTGCCGGGAAGCCATCAAACATACCGGCATTGATGTTGCCAGTTTCGTTACCATTCGTTTGATTTCAGGTGCAATGATGCTTTGGTTAGTGGTGCGTGTCCGTGGCGGCACCTATCAAGGTGGCGGCAATTGGTGGTCAGCACTTGCATTGTTTGTTTATGCCGCCGGTTTTTCTTTTGCTTATGTCAGTCTGTCTGCGGCAACGGGTGCGTTACTGCTTTTTGGCGCTGTCCAGGGAACCATGATCAGTTATGGTTTTTGGACAGGTGAGCGTCTGCAAAGATTGCAGTCAGCTGGTTTAGTGCTTGCTTTCGGAGGGCTTATTGGCCTGTTGTTACCCGGCCTATCAGCGCCACCACTGCATGGTTCCCTATTAATGTCAGGTGCTGGAATTGCCTGGGGCATTTATTCCTTACGAGGTAAAAGCGGGGGCGATCCTACCAAAGTAACGGCAGGTAATTTCCTGCGTGCCGCGCCTATTGCAGCAATATTGAGTCTATTAACGTTTAAAGATTTCTCTTTGGATTACACTGGATTTTGGTACGCAATTTCGTCGGGTGCATTGGCCTCTGGAATAGGCTATGCCATTTGGTACGCAGCACTACCAGCGTTAAAAGCTACCAATGCAGCCACTGTGCAACTCACTGTTCCGATCATTGCGGCCTTGGGTGGTATCGTTTTCCTCGGGGAAACCATAACTCTGCGCTTAGTACTGGCTTCTGTCGCCATTCTGGGGGGAGTTGCACTGGTCGTACTGAAGAAACAACAAACTAAAATCGCTCCAGCAGATTGTCCACAAACGGATAATCGCTGAGTTTCAACATTGCGTGTCACCATCATTCTGTATCATAACAAGGGCAAGATATAAGTTTATTATCCATATCAGCAATACCCTGTGCTGTCAAAATTATCATTGCTATCTGGAATCTTTGTGAGTACGATAAGAACCGAGCCTATGTTTAACTATGTTGTTGTTTCAACAACATAAGGAATGATGCCGGTATGATTAAACAGTAACGTTCATGATTATTGAACAACGATGCGCTGGCATTGGTTTGCTTGATGTGACGATTATTCAATAGCATTGGGTTTCATGTTTGTCAGCAGTACTTCTCCAGCCTCATATTTAGATATTTGCCAGGACAATTAAGGCTCACGTTAAATCGTAAGCAAGTGAAAGCAAGCCAACCATCAAAAAAATCATAATCGCTGCACTTGCTTGTTCGTTTTATAAAAATGAGGAGAGCAAGCCATGTCACAAGCAAGCACGTCAAGATGCCCTTTTGAGCACATCCAAAACCCTGATCAGGAAGCCGAGCAGATTGCTGAAACCACTGATCTCACCGTTAAATTACTAGACAAACGTTATCCGCCCCCTGAGCAAATACTCAGAGGTGTACATCCAAAATCACATGGTTGTGTTAAAGCCACATTTACAATCAATCCTGATATAGCCGCTGAATTTCAGGTCGGTCTTTTTGCTGAACCGGGTAAGCAATTCGATGCGTTTATTCGTTTTTCTAATGCAGCGGCTGTGGTCGGCCCGGACATTGATAAAGAAGGAAAGCATGGCAGCCGAGGCATGGCAGTCAAAGTGTTAAATGTGGACGGCGAGGTTTTAATCGACGATAACGGCGCAAGCAATCAGGATTTTTTGATGATAAATCAGCCGGTATTTGCCTTTGCCAACACGGAAGATTATTTGAGGCTGGACAGGGTTTTGGATCGGGACAATGAT
>JAYTJI010000018.1:0-5328 GCA_043731245.1 Methylococcaceae bacterium
AGATTTAATGCAGGGTTTGCGTAATTTACAGCAAACCCCACTTTAATTGGTTTCCCTCTATACGTCACGCGCACAAAAACTGGGAAACTTCAGTTTATATCTTATTTCCTAACAAGGCAATTAGGTGAGCGACTCAATCAGGTAAGCCGAGCTTTTTTAGTAATTATCCCATTTATGTATGAAACAATAGACTCGTAAATAAGTTTTGTCCACCTGATGTAGGATTAGCGGTGTCGGTACAGTTTTCTTTGCATGTTTTTTAAACCAGTAAATGAGCCCTGTTGTTCGTAATGATCCGCACCCTCTGTCAGGATCATTAAGGATTAAGTAACTAAATTGTTTTACTAATCCAGCTCGTCTTGAACCGGATCAGCCCAATTCAATTATCTTAATGCCTCTGCTTTTATTTAGAGCAGCGTTATAATGTCGGGTACAACACTCAACTATTTGAGAACACAATGATTAAAATTATTCACCTTACCTTTATATTGCTATCTATTTTCAGTTTTGTCGGAAGAGTCATTTTGTCAGAAACTCATCCGGCAATACTGAAACAAAAAGCACTCAAAATTGCACCCCATATCATTGACACTTTCTTACTGGTCAGTGGTATTACCCTGGTTTTTCAAGGCGGATGGTTATCCACTGAGTATGGCTGGATTATTGCCAAAATCCTGGCGTTACTAGGTTATATCGGCTTAGGTGTGGTTGTTATGCGTAATCGCGGAGCTGTCCGATGGTTGGCCTTTGTTGGCGCGATGGCCTGTTTTGTTTATATCGGTATTGTTGCTGTTACCAAAAACGCCTTCTTCTTTTTTAACTGACCACGAAACCGTTATAAATAAAAACCCGTATTATTGATTTTTAGATCCAGCCAACGCAGCACATCTTTACCATTGCGCAGGTGAGTATCATCAAGCTCAAGTGTCTGTTGATTGGTGACTGCACTCCAGCGGGACAGCTGGCTTTTTAATTGAATGCGCTCACTAACGGTAAAATGATAGCGCTGTACCAGTTGCTCAAATAATTTGGATTTAGGCGTGGGCATCATTTCTGCCAGTGCGGTTGCATGCGCCAGTATTGATTCGATTGTAGAAAGATGTGTGGCTATTAATGCGATAACTTGTTTAGGTTGAATATTTTCGACGGGTGAATATTGATTATCTGAAATCACTTTCAGGCAAAGAATCAATTCGCTTGAAGAAAAACGCACCGCCGTTTCATAAAATGCAGAGGCTTCCATGTCGCAAAGATTTGACTGGTCGTAATTGAACTGGGGTTTTGATGACGTCTGGAGGCTACCGGTGAGGCAAGGCGGCGTAATAACCAATGAAGGATACCAGCTTTTTTGGCTATCAACGTCGACAATTTTATCGATTAAAAACAATCCCCCTAATGAGTGATTCTTGTGTCCGGCGATACCTAAATTGAATATAACCGGATGCTTAACTGAAGCAAGCAGTGCTTGCGTATAGGCTATTCCGGCTGCCATTGCGCTTTTCCCAAGTCCAGTTACTGTCAAGCAAATGTCATTATTTAAATAAACGCCAAACGGCGCAATTGTGACATCTTTTTTTAAGCTGAAATGCTCAATTAGGGGCTTAGCCTCGCAGGGCAAGGCTGTGTATATAAAAATCTTGTGTGTATTTAGGCGCATCATTCAAAGATAAGTACTCGCTTTTTGTTAAAGTTTTATGGCTACTTCACCAGCTAAAAACATTATAACCAAGCTTAAATAAAGCGCTCAGGTAATTGCCAAGATTGAATAGTGAGGTATATTCTTTTAAAACTGCTATCCATCTAAGTCAGGAAAAGGCAACAGGCATAACATTAAGCTGCATCGCCTAAAAATAAAACGGGAACTTTACGCAACTCGCTGAATATGTTTATCAATACATTACCGATAATTTTCACCTACACCAGCCTATTTTCGCTTATTGAAGCTATTATATTTTTGGCTGCTATTTTTTTTCTGGTTTATTTTTATACGTCTGAGATTAATAAAAGCTGGAGCAATAAGCATGGCAATAGTGTGTATCAGTTTTTATATTCCGCGTGGTTGGGGAACTCAGCATTATGGCGTGCATTTTGGCCGTTTTTCTTGCTAATTAATGTTATCCTTTATTATATAGATTACCGGATAATGAACGTAACCTACACCATAGCCAGCTGGAAAACAGTGCATGGAATGCTGTTTCTGCCCATAATCTGGTGGACGACATCGGTCTGGCGATGTTCCGGGAATACCCGGCATAAAATCTGGAGTAGTGCTGCACGCACTATCACGCTGTATCTTTATTTTAGAATATATATTACGCTTTATTATCAGCACTCAATACCCCAATACCTTCTTTGATTGTAGGCTGTTAATTATGGAATATGGCGATTGCTTGTAAAAAAACCAAATTCAAACAATTTAATTATTTCCTACAGCTACTGTAGACCTGGCTTGCATTTTTCAACGGCGACGACAATAGATTGACTTAATTAGGAGTAGTCGTGGAAAATAGGCGGTTTATATTCGCAAATACCTTTAACTACGCATGGATAATGGCGTTTCTTCTCAAGACAGTTTAGTTTCTGTTCGTAATTTGTCGTTTTCTCGCGGCGATAAGAAAATATTTGATGATATTTCGCTGGATTTCAAGCGCGGTAAAATTACCGCTATCATGGGGCCTAGCGGTACGGGGAAAACTACCTTACTAAAGCTAATTGGCGGGCAATTATATCCTGAGCAAGGCGAAATTACTGTGGATGGTCAAAATGTCCATCGCTTACGTCGTGCTGAATTGTATAATTTGCGTAAACGAATGGGCATGCTGTTTCAAAGTGGGGCTTTATTAACGGACATGAGCGTCTATGATAATGTTGCTTTCCCGTTACGGGAACATACACACCTTCCTGAATCCATGATTCGTACGCTCGTGTTAATGAAATTGCAGGCAGTAGGTCTGCGAGGCGCCCGTAAGTTAATGCCTAATGAGCTTTCCGGTGGCATGGCCAGACGTATTGCTTTAGCCAGGGCGATTGCGCTGGATCCAATGATGATCTTGTATGATGAGCCGTTTACTGGCCAAGATCCGATTTCCATGGGCGTATTAGTGCACCTGATTAAATCTTTAAACAGTATTTTAGGTCTTACCAGTATTATTGTTTCTCATGATGTACATGATACTTCGGCAATTGCAGATTATATTTATGTGCTATCAGAAGGCAAAATCGTTGGTCAGGGAACGCCTAAAGAAATCCAGCAATCAGAATCTGAGTGGGTGCAACAATTCATGACCGGAGCGGCTGATGGCCCGGTGCCTTTTCACTACCCTGCAAAAGACTATGTTGATGACCTGTTATCATCTGGAAAACGTTATTAACGATATAGCTTGATTCAGCCGATCCTTAACTCGTTGGCACGCCACATATTTAACACTGACCCTGTAAACATACATAAAAATGATTCAATTTTTACAATATTTGGGTAAAAGTACGCGCACCAGCTTTACCAAACTGGGGCGGGCAACGTACTTCCTGCTCCAGATTATTTCCGGGATACTTAGCGTATTACCTCGCCCCAGATTACTGCTTAAACAGATGTATTCTGTTGGTGTGCTATCTTTTTTGATTATTACCATTTCCGGGTTATTTGTCGGTATGGTTCTAGGCTTGCAGGGCTATTATACGCTCTCCGATTTTGGTGCGGAAGAAACGCTGGGCGTTATGGTTGCAGCTTCTTTAGTCAGAGAATTGGGCCCCGTTGTTTCCGCGCTTTTGTTTGCTGGCAGGGCGGGTTCGGCTTTAACGGCGGAAATTGGTCTGATGAAAGCGACTGAGCAGCTATCCGGCATGGAAATGATGGCAGTTGATCCGGTTAAACGTATTATTACACCACGCTTTTTAGCTGGAGTAATATCGATGCCTTTACTGGCTGCACTGTTCAGTGCGGTGGGTATTGTCGGTGGACAGATAGTGGGTTCAGGCTTGCTAGGCGTTGATGAAGGTGCCTATTGGTCACAAATGCAGGCAAATATAGATTTTCAGGATGATATTCTTAATGGCATCGTCAAAAGCATAGTCTTTGGTTTTATAACATCCTGGATAGCATTATTTGAAGGTTATGATGCTATCCCTACTTCGGAAGGCGTTAGTCGAGCCACCACGCGCACCGTTGTTAATTCAGCTTTTAGTATTTTAGGTCTGGATTTTATCCTGACCGCACTCATGTTTGGAGACAATTAATATGCAGCACACCAGTACTCAGGACACACTTGTCGGGCTTTTTGTTGCTTCCGGTATTGTCGGACTGTTTTTTCTTGCTATGCAAGTCAGTAATTTAAGCTCTTTTACTGAGAAGGATAGTTATATTGTTACCGCACGGTTTGAAAACTCCGGTGGACTGAAGATTAAATCACCGGTTTCTGCTGCGGGTGTTAAAATTGGCAAGGTTAGTTCTATCGCTTTTGATCCTAAAACCTACGAATCAGTTGTTCAGATGAGTATTAATTCGCAGTACAGCACGATTCCTGACGACACAACTGCGAGTATTTTTACTGCCGGTTTATTAGGGGAACAGTACGTCAACCTTGAGCCAGGCGGCTCGGAAGACTATTTGAAGAATGGTGGCAAGATTGAAATCACCCAATCGGCTATTATTCTCGAAAAAGCGATAGGCCAATTTCTGTTTAAGTCAGCGGAAGAAAAAAAGTGACAAAACTGAATATTATTGACCAGGGAGCAGGGCAGTTTATTATCGATGGCGATTTAACTTTTTCCACTATTGACAAGCAGACGGTAAAATCATTTGCTTTTTTGACAGCATCCAAACAAATCACTATTGACCTTGCCCGAGTTTCTTGCACTGATAGCGCGGGGCTTGCGTTAATGATTGAATGGATTAAATATACACGCCATCATAGAACCCACATAACTTTCAAAAATATTCCCGAACAACTATTTAATCTTGCCAAACTTAGCGGTTTTGATAAAACAAGCCATTTTGCAACGCAAACTGAAGAGGTTCAAGATTTTGAACCCCTAACTTTTACAAAGACAATCTAAAGTACCCTCTATGGATAAACTAATTATTACCGGCGGCGCACAACTTTCCGGAGAACTACGTATCTCCGGTGCGAAAAATGCGGCCTTACCCATTTTGGCCGCAACTTTACTTTCAGCAACGCCTGTGAGCGTTGGCAACATCCCACACCTGCACGACATCACTACGACCATGGAATTATTGGGACGTATGGGTGTTCGTTTACTCGTGGATGAGAAAATGAATATTGAGGTTGATGCCAGTACCATCACTAGCTATGAAGCGCCTTACGAGCTGGT
>JAYTJI010000019.1:0-4956 GCA_043731245.1 Methylococcaceae bacterium
CTAAAGCATCTTATACGGTACTTTTTACCAAGCTATTGCAAGAAGCCGCATGCGTACTAAAATTAAAGTTAAGAGTTAAACCCACGTAACAATAAACCGAACCATGGGGAGCCGCAAAATAATGCACTACCAACCGCAATACCGCACAGGGTTTACTCTGATTGAACTGATGGTCACTATTGCCATCGCCGCGATATTATTAGCGGTTGCCATCCCAAATTTCATCCCCACCATTACCAGCAATCGGTTGACAACCCATGCTAATGAATTGGTGACGGCATTAAATTTAGCACGTAGCGAGGCGATAAAGCGGGGGCAGGAAGTTGTTGTAAGGAAAATGGGCGCCAATTGGGAGGATGGCTGGCAAGTATTTGTCGATATTGATCGGTCCACTCCAGCGAGACAAAATGTGCTCGATACAGGTACAGATATTGAACTGAGGGCTTATTCCACACTACCGGTGTCTTATACCCTCAGAGGTAATAATAATTTTGTGAACTTCATCCGCTATCAACCGGATGGAAGCAGTAACCAGCCAGGTAGTTTTGCTGTTTGTAATGGCGGCAATATAACCGGAGCCAAGCTTATTGTTGTTAATTCAGTAGGGAGAGTGCGAATAGCCCCGGATGCTGACCATGATAGCATTCCCGAAAAAGAAGATGGCGCTGAAATCAGCTCATGCACAGTAACAACAGGCTTTTAACGTATGAACAAAAGCACCGGATTTACCTTAATCGAAGTTTTAATAGCCGTTCTGGTGCTAGCAGGCGGATTACTCGGCTTGGCAGGTTTGCAAGCAACCAGCCTTAGAAATAATCAGAGCGCCTATAATCGTAGTCAAGCCACGCAGCTCGCCTATGATATGGCGGACAGGATGCGGTCTAATGTTGCGGATGCCGAATTGTTAACGGGAAGCGCATATCTTGACGCAGGAGTGCAGATAGCTGGCTGCACGACTATAACTGGCTGTACTCCTGCACAAATGGCTCAAAATGATCTTTTTGAATGGAATCGAGATATCGACAATGCCCTGTTAGCTAGCGCCACAGGCACAATACCAGATCCCGGCTCGACACGTATTTTTACTATCGCTATCACTTGGGATGACGATCGTGACGGCGATGTCGATGCAGCTGACCCTAATTTTCTGACAAGCTTTCAAATATGAAACACGACTGCGCCAGAAGCTGTCAGAAGGGCTTGACGCTGATAGAAATCATGATTGCCTTATTGATAGGCGTGTTTTTGTTAGGCGGAATAATACAGATTTTTATCGGCAGCAAACAAACCTACCGAATGCAGGAAGGTTTATCCAGGTTACAGGAAAACGGTCGCTTTGCGCTGGATTTTTTAGCCAAGGATATTCGTATGGGCGGTTATAGAGAGTGCCTTGATTTTACCGTACCAACACCTATAACCGGCACAAACAATACCGGCTTAAATGCTTCAGATACCATAACCATCCAACAGTCTACCAGTGCGTGTAGCACGCCCGCCTCCGCTACGCCTTTTGCAACAATTACCTACTCTGTTCAAACAGGTGCAGGCGGACAGCCAGCGCTATTTATTAAAAATGGCACCACCCCTGCACAAGAGCGTGTTGAAGGCATTGAAGACATGCAAATCTTCTATGGCGCTGATACCAATGCCGACAACACGTCTGACTACTATGTTCCGGCTGGAACAGCAGGGCTTAATATGGATCAAGTCGTCAGCGTCCGTATCAGTCTATTGGCCGTCACTCCTGACAACAATTTAACTGCACAGCCTGTGCTTTACACCTACAATGGTGTCCCGACCACGCCAACAGACCGCAAAATCAGACGGGTTTTTAATACCACCATTGCCGTGCGTAACCGGCTACCCTAAAAAGACCCTCATGAGTAATAAACACATGTCCACAAGTAAGTATACCGGCAGCAAGGTACAATGCGTGCCCTTGGCAACTGCGCCGATGTCCACTAAAGCCCCTTCTGTCTGTATTCTCAACAACTGTTTGATGCGTTGCCCTGCTCCTCCCATATATGGAGTTGTAAAGCCTGCATCCATGCACTCGAATATTACGCATCACTCCGGCGCTGTGCTGATAGTCAGTTTAATTATGCTGCTGCTATTGACGCTGATAGGTGCCACCGCTATGCAAACCACTACATTGGAAGAAAAAATAGCCGGTAACCTGCGTGATAAAAACTTAGCTTTTCAAGCCGCCGAATCCGCCCTTAATGCTGCGGAAGCAACCCTGAATCCCTCTGCCCCCGCATTATCATTTACTGATCCCGGTACCGGGGGCTTTTATTCGACGGCTTCAACCATCCCCACTGCCCCTGCAATTTTAACGGACAGTTTTTGGACAGCTCAGCCAACAGCAACTTCTTCAGTCACTAGCTTAGCCAACGTTAGCATCCCACCGGTTTATATTATTCAAAAATTACCAGCTGCTTGTTTTAAAGCCTCTTGTCCTCTCGCCAGTGATCTTTCACAACCTTATAGGATTACCGTAAGAGCCACTGGTGGCTCCACTAATGCAGTGGTTATCTTGCAAACTGTCTACACCCCTTAAAGCCCATCACACTGGCTTTGGACACATCAACTCAATCGAACAACCTTCTTATTGGACATTGTAATGAACTCTTTTAATCTTACCCGTTACCTTCCTCCAAAAGCCGTGTTGCCCAAGCTGCTGCTCAGTTTAATAATAGCGCTTGCAGCCAATACCAGTGATGCAGCACTGTCTCAATCACCACTTTATCTGACCCTATCGGTTGACCCGAACGTACTGATCAACCTGTCCGTAGAGGGCCCGATGGGTGGCGCGGCCTACAGTGATCAGGTGGGTAACCCGGCTGGTTGTAGCGGACGCAAGGATAATGTACTCAGCGATAGTACGGCCGACAATATTGGTAGCTGCTACTTTCCTGCCACCGAATACCTGGGTTATTTCAATCCTAACAGCTGTTATGTCTACAGTTCCGGCCAATTTAACCCTGGCGACCCAGCCACCAGCCATGCTTGCTTGTCGAGTACGAATGGGAGATGGAGCGGCAACTTTTTAAACTGGGCCAGCATGACCGCCATCGACGAATTCATCTGGGCTATGACCGGTGGTAATCGAGTTACCGATACCACTACTGATACCGTTGTTCGCCGGGCACGAAGCGCCTCATCCTCTTTGTTCCCTATTAAGGTTATTAGCAATGCCAGCACTAGTACACTCGATTATCATATAAATCCTTCTACCGTAACGCCGTTCAGTGATACAACGCTGTATATCGAGAACTCCCCACCCACCACAACAAGCAGCGGTCGCGTCGGCGCTTTTAAAATGAACATTGGTACTACCTACGCAAGCGCTACGAGTACCACGCCCGACAAGGGTTCCTTCGAAATCAAGGTTAAACTGTGCGCTACCGCCGCCAACAAAGAGGCCAACTGCAAGGCATATACTACAACAGACGCTACACCAGCCACCTATTACAAGCCTGAAGGTCTACTGCAAAAGGATGCGAATTCCAAACGCTTCGCCTTGACCAGTTATACAGCGGATAGCGCCCCTGGACGCCAGGGTGGCGTCTTACGTTCGAAAATGAAATATGTCGGCCCGCAACAACCTGATGGCAGCGGCGGCATGATCGCCAACCCAGTCAAGGAGTTCGGCACAGACGGACGGTTAATCGATAATCCGGATGGCGCAACGGGTAGCTTAAACAGCGGCATCATCAATTACATCAATAAATTCAGTGACTTCGGTTACAAGAACTTGGATCCGGTTTCTGAGCTTTTTTACGAAAGTTTGCGCTATTTTAGAAACCTGGGGCCGACCTCTGAAAACTACTCGAGCATCAGTCGCTCGTCTTCACCTATAGACACCAAAACGGGTGGTTTCTGGTTTTATCAGGATGATGAATGGGACGATCCTATTCAGTATTCCTGCCAGAAAAACGTTATCCTCGCCATCAACGATGCTTATCCCTGGTTGGATAAACGCTTGCCTGGAACCGCTTTTACGTCGCAAACCATCATAAAGGCCGGGGGCGGGACTTATGACCTCGACGACCCTATTGCTTTTGGCCTGCCTCCCGGCACTTTCAAACCTACAGCTGACTGGGGATCACCGTCAGCCGATGCTGTAATCGACGTCAAATCATTCACTGACCAAGTAGGAAGGTGGGAAGATGGCCGCGTGTATACGTCGGGGGGGTACACTTTCAATCTGAACGCGTTCCGGGTCGGCGGTGGAAATGGAATTTTTGATGGTCAATGCACCCGAAAGAGCATCTCAGCGACGGGCCTAGGCAGTGTCATGGCGACCTGCCCTGCCACCGCAAACGATACGGATGCCGCAAACCGTGACAATACTTACTACATCGCCGGTCTCGCCTGGTATGCCAATACCACGGATTTGCGCCCCGGAGACAGTCTGCCCGGTGCCCAAACCGTTACCACGTATATGATCGATACTCAGGAATATAACCCGAATCCAAATGTAGGCCCCACCAATCCTTTGTGGCTGGCAGGCAAGTATGGCGGCTTTATAGACAGCAGCGATGCCTCCCACCTTCCGGATCATAATCCCAACATCGATAAAACAGGGGCGGCAACCAACAGCGAATGGGATAACAACAGCGACGGCGAGCCTGATCATTACTTACTGGCCTCAGATCCTTTAAGATTAGTAAGCGCACTCAATCGCGCCTTCAGTGATATTGATAAATTGGTCTCATCAGCTTCGGCGACAGCCGCAAACTCCACGCAACTGAATACCGGGACGCAAGTTTTTCAAGCCCGCTTTGATTCCAGCGACTGGTGGGGTGAGTTACTGGCTTTCAGTGTTGACAATGGCACCCCCGCTACTGCTACCACCCCTGCTATTCCTGCCGGCGCATTAGCATTAAATTGGACATCTACACTCCCAGACTTTGCCAATCGAAATATTTACACATACAATCCCTTGGCCGC
>JAYTJI010000020.1:0-1120 GCA_043731245.1 Methylococcaceae bacterium
TAATATCTCGGATTGTTTTAAACCTTCTGCTTCCAGAATAGAGGCGCGTTTTAAGCGCTCGGCTTTCATTTGTCTGCCCATCGCTTCAACCAGATCTTTAGGCGGGGCAATATCCTTGATTTCAATGCGGGTGGCTTTGATTCCCCAGGGCGTTGTGGCATCGTCTACAACGGCAAGCAGTTTGGCATTAATATCATCCCGGCGGGACAATAATTCATCCAGATCCATCGAACCCATGACGGTACGGATATTGGTCATCACCAGATTCAAAATAGCCCAATCCAATTTACTGACTTCGTAAGCGGCTTTGGCCGCATCCATCACCTGGTAAAAAACCACGCCATCTACCGTCACCATGGCGTTATCTTTGGTAATGACTTCCTGTGACGGCACATCCATGACTTGTTCCATCATTATCAATTTCTTACCGATACGATCAATAATCGGCATGATAATGTTCAAGCCCGGTGTTAGCGTGTTGGTATACCGCCCAAAGCGCTCGACCGTGTATTCCATGCCCTGAGGAACGGACTTGACACTCATAAACACCAGTAAAACAGCAAAAACAAGTAATACTAAAACAAATACGCCAAAGCCGCCCATAGGGCCTCCTGATTTTTTATATTAAAAAGCCCGCGAGAACTTTTTTCGACACGGGATGTGTCACCCTCTTAAAACATCTAACAGCAATAGATCATTGTGCAGGACACCCGAAAAAAAATCAAAACAAACCATTCGGACTCTGAAAGGAAAACCGTTAAAATAATAGCCGGGCATTTTACAAGCAGTCGTTCAGTTAATAATGTCAAACCATTCATAAAAAGTTTAACAGGTAAATATAATGATAACCGGCGCTATTAATCTAGGAATATGGACACTGCTTATTTTCATCTTAGGTATGTATAAGCCCCAGTGGCCGTTATTCTTCATGAAAAACCCCAGCAGATTCATAATTGTTGTTATAACTACCCTTTTAGTTATGATTACCGGGACGCTTTATGGCGAAGGTCTAAGGCGCGAAAAAATGGAAAAAGCGGCTAAAGAACCGGTTTCTCATAGCAGTGTTCCAGTACCTGTGCCAGTTCCTGTACCTGTAGCGCCTGAAAAGCCGGTGACTAAA
>JAYTJI010000021.1:0-1826 GCA_043731245.1 Methylococcaceae bacterium
CTCGCCAGGCAACGCTCAACCAACGCGTGCATAATGGGTAAATCATCCGCATGAATGAAGTGAAAAATCAGGCAATCCTGCAATTCCTTAACACTTAAGCCTAACTGTTTAGCGCCGGTACGGTTAACCGATAAAATAAGCCCTGCATCGGAAAGATTAAATACCATGGTCGGATTGTCATCATAAAGCGTCAAATAACGATTTTTAGCCTGAGTCAAAGACTGGTTTTGCGCTTCAACCGTACTGATTAAATCATTAAAAGCATCAACCAGGACACCCAATTCATCTTTATTGACTTTAGCGGCCCGCAACGAATAATTTTTGGTGTCACTGATAACGTTAACGGTACTCACCAGCTTTTTAATAGGTGACGAAATAAGCCTTAGCAGTGGCGCTGATAAAAAGAAGGTCAGTATCGATACACCGGCTAATACTAAAAACAGCAGCCCGGTAAATTGTATTTTTTGCCAATACGGCTGCGTAAAATCAGCATGGATATAAACCGTACCCAGTATTTCAGCGTCAACAATAATCGGCTGAACTACGTGTAAATAAACCTTATCAAACCGGGTCTTTTCATCTTTTATAGAAAGTGGGCACGTTAATCCTTTATGGTTTTCTTGCAAAAATTTAGTAAAAACAGTGCCTTTTGCATCATAAATACAGGCAATCTGCACTTCCGGTAACGCATTAAATACGCCTAGATTTTCATCGGCCAAATCCTTGTCCTGAAAATATAACGCCGAGGTACTACGATTACCTACGATTGTCGCCAGCGTTGACAAATCTTCCTTGGTATTCTTTTGAAACTCCCTAATTTCCAGCACTACTAAAAACAAACCGGCAAATAATAACGATATGACACTGGGGAAAATCACCGTCAGTAATAGCTTATGCTTGATTGACAGATTGCGGACGCTGTTAATCATGGTTATCTCCATTAACGACTACAGCCACTTCCAGTAATTTTGCGCTGATTTTTAAGTCACCCTGTTTTACCGTTTTCAGATTAATTTGTAACTTTATTTTGCCCTGATTGTTAATAAAACCGATCATTCCGCCTGACATTATAAAGTCTGTACTTTCACCCACGATTAAGGTGTTATCAAAAGACCGGCCAGCCAACGGCTCTTTATTGGCGGCGCTCACATAAAGAATATGGCAGTGGGTGTTTTTTTCTATGCTGGCAAGGCTATCAAACCTTAATAATTTAATAGGCCGCCCCATTACCGACCGTTGTTCAATGGGGTCAATTAATTCACCAAAAGGGTCATCTCCTGCAATACAAAGATTAAAAGTCTCAGTATTATCCTCAGTCCAGGTAATAAATTTAGTAAAGTTGTACAAATAACCGGCCTTTATTTTATACTCGACCGCAGCGGCATCTGCGCAAAGCACAGACGAAAATAATAAACAGCCGATAGCCCAAAGTACGCTAATGTATTTCATCGCTTGCTTTTGCGTAGGGTGGCAAGAAGACCGTAAAAGTACAATTTTTTATCCTGTTTTCTATAATTGATGTATTCAAGCTTAGTCTATTTTTGAGAAAATACTCTACCGAAAAACATTTTCATCACTCTTATCATATAGCCATGATCCAATACCCCGGCGCTTTCTCTGATACTGTGCATGGCCCACAAAGGATTACCGACATCCACCGAACGGATACCTAATCTGGCCGACGTTATTGGCCCAATAGTGCTGCCGCAAGCCAGATCGCTACGATGCGAGTAAGTCTGATAAGGTACGCCCGCTTGCTCACACCAGTCAACAAACAGCGCCTGTGAAACACTTTCCGTGCTATACCGATGGTTGCTATTAACTTT
>JAYTJI010000022.1:0-7893 GCA_043731245.1 Methylococcaceae bacterium
TTCGGGATGTTTGAAATAGCCGCGTTTGTTCCAAAACTGATCCAGCGGAACATAATCAGCTGGACGGCGCGGGTGATCCAGAGGCCGCTCTACACAGCAAAAAGTAATTGTTTTAAAGCCACCCAGGTCGGCAGCATGGGCTTCCCGTTGCTCAAAAAATCGCACACCCAAGCCCAAGCCACGATAATCCTTATTTAAGACGGATTCACTGCAATAAAAAACATTATCAAGGTTATAGCTCTCTTCAAGAAAAGGTTTTTTAAGCTGCTCCGTTTCATATTTCATGGGAATAGCGGTTGATGCGCCGACCACTTTATCGCCATCAAACGCTAATACGATAACGCTTTCAGGGGTGTCAATATAGGTTTGCAGGTATTTTTTTTCATAGTCATAATCCCCATCATACAGATAAGGGAAGTCACGAAAAACTTCAATTCTAAGGCGTGCGAGCTCAGGGATATATTGCGCAAGCGCTGCACCGCTCCATCTTTCAATGCGAATATTTTTAGACATGGGTTTTTATCAAGTTAGCTGTAAAAAATGGGCTTCCCAACTAATGCGGAAAAATAAGTGAGGTTTAAACGTTCGCCCTTAACTTCCCCCGTCTTACGTTGAAAGCCAAAAAAAGAATTTTAGTCGAACTGTTAAAAAAGGTAAAAGACGAAAGACACAAAAAGCACCTTGTTAGCCTTTAACCTTCAGCCATTCGCCCTTTGTCCCTAACCCATTGCCTAGCTTATACAGCAATAAGTTAGCCAATACTGCACCGCTGGTGTCGGCAACCCAATCAGCGCTATCAGACTGGCGTCCAGCAATAAATGACTGATGCCATTCATCGGAAAGTCCATATAAACTGCAAAAGGCAATGCTGAGTAAAGCCAGTATAATGGGCGAGCTGAACCCATGTTTAAAACTGCGCCATGCCAGCAATCCCATAATAGAATAGGCGCCGGCGTGATAGAGTTTATCTTGGGCGACAAAACCAAAATCAAAAGGATGATCAAGGGATGATTGATCAGAAAGCCAATAAATGAACAGACAATAAAATATCAATAATGTGAAATCTAAAACTTTAATCATGTATTACCCAAACTATCCGTAATGAAAAATGTATTTGAATTTGCCGAAGCGTGTTTGCATAACACTACTATAGACGAAAAATTGGCGTTGACCCACCGGGCTTGGCTTGCACTGGAAAACAGTGAGTTAAGCCTGCTACCTGAGCAACCGGTATTGCCGATTGCTCAGGTAGCGTTTCCTGATAAACCGATCTTATTGGCACCCCGAAATATGCCTAAACGAAAACTCGGTACTGCCGACGGTATCGCCGCCTTCTTTCATGCCATCGCACATGTTGAATTCGTGGCAATATATCTGGCCTGGGACATGCTCTACCGTTTTCGCGGCTTGCCCGATCAATTTTATCAGGATTGGCTACGGATTGCTGATGAAGAAGCGCAGCATTTTGAATTAATCAGAATACATTTACTGGCTATGTCTGTGGATTATGGCGATTTACCTGCTCATAGTGGCTTATGGGATCATGCTAAAGATACCGCTGATGATCTACTGGCGAGATTGGCTATGGTGCCGCGTTGCATGGAAGCGCGTGGACTGGATGTAACACCGGCCATCATCACCAAGTTCAAGCAACTGGGAGATGATGCCAGTGTGGCGCTATTAAGCCGTATTTTAACCGATGAAGTAGGCCATGTGGAGCGTGGATCTTACTGGTTTAAATTTGTCTGTGCGCAACAAGGGCTTGAGCCGGAAGCAAAATATCGTGAATTAATCAAGAAATATTACCAGGGTGGCAAGCCAAAAGGCCCTTTTAACAGAGAAATGCGTATAATTGCAGGCTTCTCAAATGCTGAGTTGGACTGGCTGGAAAATACAACCCTATGAACACACACAAAATTTTTGATACCCCTCTTTTTGGCCTGGGCTTTAGAGTTTTCTTTGCCTTGGCCGGATTATCGGCGCTCATCTTAATCGTGCTTTGGAATGCTATTTTTAAAGGCACATTAAGCGTAGATAATTATTTTGCCAATAATGTTTGGCATGCTCATGAAATGTTACTGGGCTATTGCGTTGCTGTTATTGCCGGGTTTTTATTAACGGCCGTCAAAAATTGGACAGGCAAACCTACCCTGGCTGGCGATAAATTAGCAGGGCTTGCATTATTATGGCTTTATGGCCGCATTCTGCCTTTTTATGCAGGTTTATTACCGGATGTCTTGATTGCAGCCGTTGATTTTGCTTTCCTGCCCATTCTGGCTTATCAAATCAGCAAACCGATTATTCAGTCCAGACATTTCAGAAGCCTGGTTTTTATCGGACTATTACTGCTATTAACGCTAGGTAACGGCTTGATACATGGTGAGACTTTGGGGCTAAGCCAAAACACAGCATGGACAGGTATTCAGCTCATCGTCGCAACTATTATTATTCTGATTTTGATCATTGCCGGACGGGTGTTTCCCTTTTTCACGGAACGCGGTTTGTCTGGAACATTGATCATAAGAAATCCGTTATTGGATGCGTTATCAATTGGTTCGTCCGTTGTGGTCTTTGCTTTGCAAATATGGGCTATTTCGGGGACTTTTTTAGCGCTAGCGGCAGTTTTCGCTGTGCTAGTAAATAGCGCCCGCCTATCCGGCTGGTATGTGCAACGGATATGGTATGTACCTTTGTTATGGATACTTTATGCGGGTTATGGCTGGATTATTCTTGGCTTTCTATTAACGGCATTGTCTGCCTACGCATGGGTATCCCCCTCTTTAGCATTACATGCGTTTACGCTTGGCGGCATAGGTATTTTAACGTTAGGCATGATGGCGCGAGTATCATTAGGCCATACAGGCCGGGCTCTCAAAGCCTCAAATGCCATAGCTCAGGCGTTTGTATTGATTAATTTGGCAGCCTTGCTCAGGGTTTTGTTACCGATAGCATTGCCCAACTGGTACAACATTTTAATTTATGGCTCAACGCTGTCCTGGCTTGCAGCATTTTCTTTATTTATGTTTGTCTATGCACCCATTTTAACTACGCCACGTATTGATGGGGAGGAAGGCTAATGCTCAGCAGGCTTGATAGTATTGTAAATCTGATTACCGGTTCTTTGGTCTTATTTTCCAGTATTGGACTTTTTGCTTTAACTCTAAATGCACGTTATACCCATGTTATAGGTCGAGTAAGAGAACTATATGATGAACTGCAAAAAAGTCATGAGGCAAGCAAGCTGGCAAAAGAACTCAATATGATGGTGTATCGATGCCACGTACTAAAATGGAGTTTTGGCCTGTTGTTATGCAGCGCACTTAGCAGTGGGGTATTTTTGCTGGGATCAATCTTTTCCAGATTTGTAGGACATATCAGTGAAGAAGTGTTGATTTTGTTTGTGGTCTTTAGTGTCTTATTTATCTTCAGTTCTATGGTTTTTCTATTTGTAGATGTATTGGCTTCTTTAAAAGCCACATTGATACACATCGAAAAAATGAAATAAATCATTACGGCACAGATTGTCATTGCCCGGTGAATACACTGAAGCACACTCAATTGCTGTGCTATTTATGATGCTGAATTACAATTTACAATGAGGAGTAGGCCATGATCACAAGAAAATTCGCGGATCACTTCGCTGAAGAATGGATTCAGGCGTGGAACTGCCATGACCTGGAGCTTATCCTGTCCCACTATTCTGATGACTTTGTGATGTCCTCTCCGCGTATTGCCGTAGTTGCAGGCGAACCTTCAGGAACCCTCAAAGGCAAACCAGCCATACGCGCCTATTGGGAAAAAACGTTGGCATTGGCTCCGAATCTACGCTTTGGACTCACTTCCATTTTGGTGGGCGTAGACAGCGTCACGCTCTATTACCAAGGCGTTCGAGGCATGGCCGCTGAAGTCTTTTTTTTTGGTGCGGACGGTAAAGTGATCAAGGCCTACGCCCATTATGCCTAAATGTATCAATGCAGGTGCAAGAGGCAGGACAAAGCTGCACATTGCCCTACTCCTTAATTTATTCGTTTTCGGCATCTCTCAAAACCAGCCTCAAGCCTTTGGCGGCACATAACCCTCAGGCATTTCGTTATTTCCTTCAAACAGAAATTTGCTTCTTTCTTCCGCTAAAAAAGCCCTGGCTTTGGGGTCATAACTGGCTAATTTATTCTCGTTAATAAGCATAGTCTGTTTGGCTAACCAGTCTTTCCATGCTTGTTTGGATATTTTTTCTAGTATTTCCTGGCCTTTTGGCCCTGGAAATGGTGGTTCATCAAAGCCTTCAGCCTCTATGCCCAATTTTACGCACTTTACCATTCTAGTCATATTATTCTCGTGTGTGTTGTTGCAACAGCAGTTTAATAGGCGCTGGTAATCCCAGCGAGTTAATCTGTTCAGCGTTATACCAGACAGTTTGATTAGCTTCCATCACAAAATTTGTAGGGTTATCTGTTTGGATGATAACCGGCGTGTAATCCAAATGGTAATGGGAAAAAGTGTGACGCTGGGTTGCCAGTGTTTGCGTACCGTCTATGCGCATGTTTTTTGTCAAACACCAGCCGTGTGCGGCTTCAATGCTGACAAATTCCGGCAGGCTCCATAAGCCGCCCCAGATTCCGGTGGGCGGTCTTTTTTCCAATAATATCCGGTTGCGATTATTGCTTAGTAATAAGAAAACAAGTTGTTTAACTGGCAAGGTTTTGGTCAGTTTAGGCGTTGGCAATAAAGATACAGTCCCGGTTATTCTAGCCAGACAATGGTTTTCAAGAGGGCAATTTTCACAGACGGGCTTACTGCGCGTACAGATCGTCGCGCCTAAGTCCATCATGGCCTGGGTGTAATCGGCCACGCGATCTACGGGAGTTAAATGGGTGCTGATAGCCCATAATTGTTTATTAACCACACTGTTTCCAGGCCACCCGGAAATAGCTTTAAATCGGGTTAGGACTCTTTTTACATTGCCATCCAGGATAGGATGGCTGTTTTTAAAAGCGATGCTTAGGATAGCCCCGGCAGTCGATAAGCCTATGCCGGGTAAGGCGATGAGTTCATCCAGCGTATCGGGAAAACGGCCTTTTTCTGCAATAATCTGTGCAGTTTTATGCAGGTTGCGGGCGCGGGCGTAATAACCTAAACCGGCCCAACGATGTAAAACTTCATCAACAGGCGCTTGTGCCAAACTGTCTATAGTAGGGAATTTTTCTACGAACGCATTAAAGTACGGGATGACAGTCTTAACCTGGGTTTGTTGTAGCATTGTTTCGGAAAGCCAGACCCGATAAGGCGTAATGTCCTGTTGCCAAGGCAAGTCTTTTCGACCTTGTTGATCGAACCAGACGAGGATATTTTGCTGAAAGTCTGACGGATTCATAAGTGGAAGTGGCAATACTGTGGGGCGACTTGTCGACCTCACAAGATGAAGTGTGAAAGTAATATCTCAGTCTTTATGTTTTTTAAAAAGGCCTTTTAATAAATCACCAACCCCCGGCCCTAGTTTTTTATCAATTTTATCCACTATTTTTTCGATTTTTTCCTGATTTTTTTCGACAAATTTTTCTATTTTGGCTTTATTTTTATCGGTTAATAGCGCCGCTACATCAAGCGTATAAGTCGGCTTACTGAATGTACCGGCAACCGTAATATTGACAGGTGTGTCATTGACCTGTTCCAGTGCGGTAGCTTCTGCCTTAATGAAGCGGGCATTCATTTTATAATCCAGTTTCTCTGTATTTAGATCGGCGTTACCCGTGCCATTAATATGCAACCTGGAGGCTGTAGCAACCAGATCATTGTTCTGGATCAGGCCGTTGCTGAGGGTTGCTGTCCCTGTTATTTCAGAAAACAGCGTCTGATCATTTTTATCGTGGCTGGGTAATGCGGGCTCTTTGATTAAGGCTTTGGCCTGATCAATAATTTTTTGTAAATTAAAGCCCTTGACTACACTATCTTTAAACAAAAAACTTAGGCTGCCATTGAGCGAGGATTTAAGTTCATCGGCATTGTTACCTTGTCCTTGCAGTTGTGCTGATGCGTCAACGACTCCGCTCATTCGTGCTTCGCCTTTAAAGTCCTTAAGTAAGGGTTCAACTTGTACATGAATTATTTTTTCGTTTAAAGCCAGAGCCGGTTTTTTGTTACGCATATCGACGCTGAGACTACCGTTATATGAGCCTTGATAAAAGGCTTTAGCAGACTGTTGCGTGTTAATAACGCCATTTTTTGCGCTCAAGTTTAACTGAATGTCCTGCATGGACAGGCTGTTAATTTTAAGCTTGCCCAGTAATAATTGGCCGTCAATATTCAATTTTCTTAAGGCCTCTACCGGCAAAGCGGAAAAGCCTGCTGCTAAGGCAACTGCGGGACTGGTCAAAGATTTTGAAGTTTTATCGGTGACGGGCGATAAGTAGCGATCAACATCAATGGCATCAGCCGCTAAATTAAAAGTAACAACCGGTAGCGCAAAGTCTTTAATATTGATTGAGCCTTTAATTTGGGTGTCATCCAGGGTCATGGCCAGATTTTGCAAATCAACCGAGTTTCCTGTTGCCAGCAGGTTAAAGTTGGCTCGCGCATTGCTCAAGGCATTGGCATCCTGCATAACAGGAACTGCGATACCTAGCTGCTTCACGACTTTGGCAGGACTGAAAGGTGCAATGGTAACAGGACCCTGGAAAGCCGGTTTGTCGATAATATTGCTGCCGGTAATTTCGGCAGAAAGTGACACATTTCCCGACTTAAGCTGTAATCCGGATATTTTAACCGTCTGTGCCGCCATATCAAGTGCGGTATCTGCGGCGGTAAGCGTAGCCGTTAGCGATTTGCCGGGGATGTTTTCGCCTTCCGCTGTTGTTTGCAAAGCACTATTGCTTAGCAAAAATGTATCGAGTTTTTCATTAACCGTTAAGCCAGTCGTAAGTTTGATAGCTCCTGTGGATTTTGTTTCCGTGTTCAACATGACTAGAGAAAGATCAACACCAACAGGCTTATCATAAGAAAATTCACCGGTATTAAGATTAACGTCTTTTATGAGCAGGTGTTTTCCGGATTGCTGATCATCCCAATTAATTTGAGCGTTTTCTATGGCAATACCGCCGATAGCTAAAATCGCCAATACGTCGCTTTCGTCCTGTTTACGGTTGTTATTGATAGGCGGTGAGGGTGTGGCTTTTGTAGCATTCACTGCTGTTAAATCAGCCCAGTTGCTCACGCCCTGTTGGTTTTTTGCAAGATTTAGAACCAGGCCTTTTAAGACTATGCGGCTGACTTCAATTTTTTTTGTTAATAACGGCAACAATTTAACCTTAATGTCGCCTGCTTCCAGCGTTGCAAAGGGCTGATTCAGAAAGCCCGCAGCATTGCCCAATGCTATTTTTCCAGTTGAAATGCCGAGCCATGGGAAAACCGATAATTTTAATTCGCCTGTCAAAGTCAAATCCCGGCCTGTTTTGTCTTTAACAGCGGCGGCAATTTCAGGTTTAAAGTTATTCGGATTAATGAAAAAAGGCAAAGTAAAGGCTGCAATTACAATCAGAAGGACTATTGCCGCAATGCCCGATAGGATAATTTTAAGGGGTTTTCCCATAATTCTTTCCTGATACTAAAAAGGTGTAATGATTGACTATTATGGAATATCATGCAGACCTGTCGCTAGTTAAATTCTAGCCGGAAGCATTGATTTTGTAATAAATAATAATTAAAGAGGGGTGGAAAGATGTCGTTTGTAGCTATATTTGGCGGAATTGCTGTGTTGGTGTGGTTTTATTTAACGGCAAAAGAGAGAGGCGAGGAGCGTTTTAAGTGGGCTATTATCGGCCTGATAGGTTACTGGATTGCCTGGTGGGCGGTTAAGCTGACTGTTGTTAATGCTTTATCAGGACTCGTTGCTAAAAGCCC
>JAYTJI010000023.1:0-2294 GCA_043731245.1 Methylococcaceae bacterium
TGCGGAGCGCGACAAGGCGGGGCAATCAAATTGACCACTCCTAACATTGCGTTCGAGAGGGACGCGCCAAAAGCGGCGCGCCCCTCAACTTTACGTTAGCCAACTTTGGAGTTTTTCATGCAAGCAATAGTTTTTGATCATCCCGGAGAACCAGAGAGTGTTTTAGCTCTCCGCGATATCTCATCTCCCTCTCCAAACGCAGACCAAGTACTCATTAGGGTATCCGCCAGACCAATTCAGCCGGCTGATTTCCTGTTTATTCAGGGGCGTTACAGGATTAAGCCTGAGTATCCACAGGCTGCGGGGCTTGAGGGTGTTGGCACTATCGTTTCCTGTGGCAGTGGCGTTTCATCGCACAAGGTAGGCGATCGGGTTGCTTTCCGTAGCAAGGGCACTTGGGCTGAATATGCCATTGCTCCAACTTCTAGGATTTATCCGGTTCCACCAGACATCCCTGATAGTGTCGCCTGTCAGTTTTCTCTAAACCCGCTGACTGCCTGGGGGTTGTTAGCAGAATGCTACCTGCCGCACTCTTCTCGCATTCTCGTTACTGCGGGACGCTCAGTAGTTGCGCGTCTCTTAATTAATCTAGCGCAGCGCAAAGGCTTGAGGACTACTTTGCTTGTCCGCGATAGCGGTCGCTATTCGGCACTCAATGACAGCAATCAAGTTATCGCTAATGGGGCTTCCGTGTCCGAAACCTTGCAAGAGGTCGTTCGTAACCACGGAGAGTTTCACGCTGTTCTGGATTCGGTTGGGGGTAGCGACACTGTGGCTCTGATAAATTCCCTCGCACCTAAATCGCGTTTGATATCTTATGGAATACTCAGCGACACAGACATCACCCTTAAAGCTTCGCAAATTCTTTTCAGAAGTGTGACGTGGCAAGGCTTCGGAATTGATGGATGGCTTGATAGCGTATCAACTGAAGAGTTATCCATTGCACAAGAGCAGATATGGAGTTTGCTTTCAGCTTCTCCAGATTTGTTACCTGTCGTTGGCACTTTCGGTTTAAGCAACATACAACAAGCTATTATCTCTGTTCGAAAACCCGCACAGCCGGGGAAGGTGCTGTTAGTTGGCTAACCCATCAGTCGAGCGGACCTGCGCGAAAAGCCGCGCAGGCCGCTCACTTCTACGTTAGGCATACAAGAAGGAGTAACAATGAAGAAGCTTTTGTGGATTGTGTTGGGGTTCGGCGTTTTAGTCGCTATTTTCTCTGGTAATGATGACAAGCCAGCCGCAACAGGCGGCGACGCTCAATCATCGAAGACAAGTCAACACACACTTCCACCGGACTGTGATAGCACTACGGAAAAAGCCGGGAAAAAACTCAGTGTTATTGGCTCAGGTGTTGATGTCCGAAGTGGACCAGGCGCCAGCTTCGATAAGATTATCAATCAAAAAGCTACAAGCATTATGAAATCAACGTAGTATATTTCCATTGACGACACAACAACCGTATTTGAAGAATGCACAAAAGGTGGTTGGTCATGGATTCGCGTGGTGGAACCTGATTGGCTGCAAGATTCACATAAAGGGTGGGTTGAATCAAAGTATCTTGATAAAGGTCAAGACATCGGGGGTGATAAATACGCAAGAAAAATCAGTTCTTCGGCACTCTCACCTTATACAAAACAAGGCTACCCTAAGACCGTTGCCAAATATGGTTCACGACTGAAGGAAATTGAAGCACTGCGTAGAAAAGCCGCCGAAATGGCCGTTGATAGCGGAAAGTGTGACTTTGTGCTTATGTCTGAACTCAGCGATAGCAAAAGCGATCTCCAAAATTTGAACTTCTGGGTTGACTGTAAGAACGGCGAAAGAGTTTATTTGGATGAGCTCCAAATTAAAAAGAATTCTCCGGTTCTTACGCAGCAGGAAAAATCCTGGACACAGGAAAGTGCCATGTCTGCGTGCAGAGAGGCAATCAAAGCGCGAGCGCTGATCCCCAGCGAGGTAGATATTCACTCCATCTTGGGAACCTCCTTTTACAAAGCACCAACCACGCATAATGTGGTGCTTCGGATGGATTTTAATGCTGCAAATGCTTTTGGAAAGGAAATTCCTTACACGGCAACATGTCATTTCGCCCCTGGCGAAGTGGGAGAAATTGAAATACAGCCGAGGCAATAAAAAATGCCTAACAAGGCGCTCAAGCCGACCCGCTTCCGCTACGCTCCAGCGGTCGGCTTAGCTCTACGTTAGTGCGGCAAGCGAAGCTTGTCGTTTCTTTCAGGGTGAAAGTCCCTGACGGGAAGGCAAAGGATTGTCTTCATAAGGTCTAACCAACC
>JAYTJI010000024.1:0-9383 GCA_043731245.1 Methylococcaceae bacterium
GTGCGACGGCCTCCCAATAAACTGCTAAAGCTTACTTGATCTCTTTGTCCAATATTTATTTTAAATTTAATCATACAAGGGTGCGCTGTGCGCACCACACGCCACCTTTGCCGCCGAAAAGGTGCGCACAGCGCACCCTACCCAATTGCTAGCCTGGGATTAAACCGCACTTTTAATCGCACCCGGTTTAACCCACTATCGGATTTAATCTAGTGGACTTAATAGCAACCTAAATCCTGCAACTTAACCGCTACTAACATTAAATAACTTCTATGAATCAATTGTATAATATCAATATGTGCAATTTTCCCGATCATGGTTTTAATGCAAGGAAAAACCGGTAGCGTAAAATGCGAAAAATATTCCTAGATCTTGTTGCAATAATTGTGATAGTCCCTACATCACTTGTAGCAGGTGTTTGGTCACTCTTTGCTGTAGTTGTAATTCCATCTGCTTTACTGGGAGACCCTGGCTTTACAATAGCGACTGGTGTATATCTATTGTTTTTGCTTATTCCTGGTTGGTTTGGAATTTATACGCTTTGGAAACTTTATACTTATTTTCTTAATGATTGGCCAATAGAAAGGAGCCAATCTTGGTGTGGTTTGGCGTCTGGAACGGCTGTTTCATTATTTATGATTTTCGCATCTGGTGGTACAGTTTATTTCAGTATTTTTCTTGGGTGGCCTGTAATTGCAACGTTAATTTTTTCAGCAATGCTTCAGCGTGCGCATAGAATTATCTAACAAGGCCGTCAAACAAAGGCTTTCAGTGTGCATTTTCAAGCTTTCGTGTGCCGCGACAAATTAGCTTTACGCTAGGCATATTGAGCCAATACATATTCTTACGGGGAACAGAGATGAAAATAACAGGCGCTTGCCACTGCCGTAGCATTCAGTTCACTGCCCAAGTTGATGCAACGCAAATCGTCCTTTGTCACTGCACCGACTGTCAAACACTTTCTGGTTCCGCATTCCGTGTAAACGCTCCTGCGCCATTAGCATCGTTCAATCTTTCATGTGGCCAACCGAAGGTCTACATAAAAATCGCCGAGAATGGGTCGAAACGCTTGCACGGATTTTGTGGTGATTGCGGCACACCTTTGTACTCGGTCGCGCCGGTAAATCCGACGCTAATTTTTCTGCGCTTGGGTGCGATTCAAGAGCGTCACTTGCTCCGTCCTACCTTGCAGATTTGGTGCCGCTCGACAGCAAGCTGGTTAAACCAACTCGACTCTATCCCTGGCTCACCCGAACAGCAAGCTTTAACTGCCAAATGACGCGCCGTACCAATTGTTGGGGTGCCTCCGCGCTTACGCAAAACAAACAACTAACTCCGAGATCAAAGAGCCTGAACAAAGGTAGGTGCTTTCATTGAGGATTTTCAAAATCGAACCAAGTGAATCAAAAGACAACTTTACTGGAGACTTAAGATGAATAAGCAAACACGACAACTTGCAACAGTTATTACCGGACAAAATACCTCGGATGGTGCCGGAGTCAAACTAAAACGTGTCATCAATCCGCAGCAAAACAACTTTGATCCGTTTATATTATTTGACGAGTTTAGGACAGATAGAGCCGAAGACTATATCGGCGGTTTCCCCGATCATCCGCATCGTGGTTTTGAGACTGTGACGTATATGCTGGAAGGCGCTATGCTGCACCGCGATCATCTGGGTAATGAAGGCCATCTGCGTGCAGGCGATGTGCAATGGATGACAGCCGCCCATGGCATTATCCATTCCGAAATGCCGGAACAGGAAAATGGCTTGCTACATGGCTTTCAGCTATGGATAAACCTGCCTGCTAAAGAGAAAATGAAGCCCCCGCATTACCAGGATTTTGCTGCCGCAGAAATCCCTCATCTTGCATTGGCGGAGAGCGGCTACATCAAACTTATTGCTGGCGAATATGTGGCCGGAACACAAAAAATATCCGGTGCGGTGTCAGGAGTAACCACACAGCCCTTGTATTTCGATGTATTGTTAAGCCCACAGCAAGCCCTGGATATACCGATCACAGAAAAACACACGGCTTTAGTTTATGTGCACAAAGGCGAGTTGGGTATCGGCTCATTGGATAAAACGCTAAAAGCAGGGCAACTTGGGCAGTTAGTTAATGGCGATAATATGCATCTGGTAACGCAAGATCAACCGGCACAATTTCTAGTGTTAGCGGCCATGCCTTTGAATGAGCCGGTTGTGCAGTCAGGTCCGTTTGTCATGAACACTAGCGAAGAAATTGAACAGGCTTATCGGGACTACCGTAATGGGGTATTGACACAATGAATTCATTTTTATCTAACACGACTAAGGCGATGAACATGAAGCATAATCCTTCAACAACCTGCGTACTCACCCACCAACAAGGGCATCGGTAGTTAAAAATCCACTAGCAAGCCAGGTATCCCGACACGCTGTATGTGCAGGGCATTTTTTCCTTCTTCATAAGCGAGCAGCTTGCCTTCTTTTTGCCATAGCCTAAACGCCAGGGAGTAGGATAAAACACGGATGGGATAATCGCGCGGCAGCAACTGCAAGTAAGGCTGTATGGTAATAAAATCGGTCACGCCATACTTTTTCATGATAAATCGAAGACCGCCGTTGGCGGGGCCGATATTGTAGGCCAGCAAGCCCAGAAACAAGTCATTATTCATCTCAGCCAGATAATACTTTAGTGTGGCAGCGGCAATGAACGCATTGTGTTTGGGGTTGTGCAATGAAAGCTTGTGCTCTGACAGGCGTTTGCCTGCCTGCTCCACCACAGCTTTTGGCACCTTGGTAATTTGAAACAATCCATGTCCTCCATCTGCGCTATCACGAGGCAAAAAGGAAGATTCGGTCGCGGCGATACCTTGCAAAAGATTGGGATCAATATCAAATGCCCTGGCCGCTTCCTTGATGGCCGGATTATATGCTTGCGCACGATCAACCAAGCGCTGCAATTGCGCTGAATCATAACGGCGGTAGGCTGCATAGACTTGATGAGCTAATGTAACTCTACTGGCCTCCTGTTTGCCGCCCACCAGCGTACGAAAGTGCCCGCGTGCCTGGGCAAATTGATCCTGCATAGAAAACCAGCCAATAACCAGCGCAAAGCAGATAGACAATACCGAAGGCAATAGCGATGCTCTTCCCTGCAACCATTTTCGAAGCTTCCACCAGCCCATTAGCATCCCGGCAGCTACTAATATCAACCCCAATACCCCGATTGCAAAAGGCAATAGACTGGTAAAAAAGTTGGTACCTGAAAACCGGTTAGCCGAATAACCTAAAAGCACCATGATTGTTGAAACAGTCGCGATCAACAGGCCTAGCACTTCAAGCGTAATTAACAGTAGCCCGTGCCCAAGGGTGCTTCCCGGTAGCTTGGCTATTGCCTTTTTTGATGCCTGCCGCGTCGAACGCGCCCGAGGTTTACGTTCGGGACTGGCTTCAGGTTTGACATTCGCCGGTTTGCGCGGGGCAATAGGTTTATTCATTAGAAAAAGTATTATGATCTATAAACATAACTCTCTCGCCAAACAAGCCACAGCAACCGCCGGGGCGCAATCCGCCGCCGTTATTCCTGATTGATTTATAGATTCTGAAAACAAGTCAGAAAAATCGAGGTAAGGATAGCCTGATAGCCTGGCGAGTTGCTTTACCAGAAACCGCCCTACTCCAGCGCCTATCATTGGGCTGTCATTAGGGAAACTTATGTTTTGAAGTCGGTAATCACAAGCTTGCTGTATTTTTTGTAATTGTTGGGCGCGAATGTTTTCAGCAAATTGTTGCCAGCGTGGTAGTTCTTCAGGAAAAAAATCACTGCCTATCATACGCGATAATCGTCTGGCACTGGCGATTATGGTTTTTTCAGCGCCATCTGCCGTGTCGCATTGGTCGTGGTGTTCGTTAAGTTCTCCGGTAACGCGGTAAACATCGGCCATTGTTGCGAAATATTCTGCCATTAAGCCACAAACCTGACCTTGATCGCACGCAGTTTGTGCTACCGCCATTACCGCTGTCCTTACGATGCCGGTATAAACAAGTTCTTGGGATATTAAGCGCTGGTAATCGGTGTAGCCTTGTGCCAAAGCGTTGCCATCTTTAAGCAGAAGAATATCTGTGGTGGTACTACCTATATCAACAAACAGCCCACTACCCACTTTTTGCGCTGCAAAAGAGGCGCTGGCCAACCAGTTTGCGGAAGCGATAGCTTGATAATGTCTGGCTTCGACCCGATCAGATTCCAGAAACCCCTCTGTGCCTGCAAATAGTAAACAACGGCTTTGAGGTAAAAGAGCTGTCATGGTATCGATAATTTGCTTAACACCATCATCCCGATGCTCAAACAAATCGACCAGCTCGCCGGTCATGGTGACAGCATGATGATCATGTTGGCCGGATGCTTCATGCAGTATGCGGGTTACGGCGCTACATAATTGATCCAGGCCTTTCCATAGCGGACAGGGCTGTTGGTACACCGCTATAATCTCACCTGCCGAATTAATAAGTGCGGCTTTAACATGCGCCCCGCCTATATCCCAGCCAATTATATTAGTCTGATTCACAACATCACTTTAATGGTTATGGGTTGGTTGCAACCTGCTTTCAGAGTGGGTTTTCCTTTCAATAATTGCAGAATGTTTTCGGCGATATTTATACCCAATGCCGCGTAAATACCTGCAAAGGAGGTGGTCAGACGCGGATTTATTTCAAGCACCAATAATTGCTCCGGCGTTTCTATTAAATCAATACCGACATAGCCCCACAATTCAGGTAAAGCATGAGCGATATTATCAACTAAATCCTGATACACACTTAATTCCGAAAGATAATTGACGATGATTTTTGACAGCTGATATTGCTGCTTAATGATGTTGAATTGCTGCAAGTTGACGCACACTAACCAGCCACTGCCTTGTTTGAATAAACAGGATAAACTGGTTTTTTTACCTTGAATATGTGGCTGAATAACATACTGGCCTTGCCGTGCGTGCATCTGCTCAAAATCCTGCCGGTCAGTCAAAATATAACTGTCTGCACAGCCTACTCCGTCAACCGGCTTTACTAGCCATTGCCCGACTTTTCCGGCCGGACTTGCAGAATCAAACTCAACAAGCGCTTGCGCCAATTGCTGGGCATCATTAGTGAATAGCCGAGTGGGTACGGTAGCGATATGATGTTGTTTAAGGTGTTGATAGGTGTTGAATTTATTGCCGGTTATGGCCACAGCGGCGGCTGGCGATGTCAATAATTTCTTACCTAATGACTCAACCGTTTGACACAGTGTGTGTAAAATACCGTCAAATTCGGGAGCTATCGGCCATACCGCATCACAGTGTTGTGCTAATCGTGCAAATTCTTCATGACTGTCCTGTTCCGGCGTGATGATAACCGTGTCAACCCTGGCTGTATTTATTGAGCTGCTAACGCGACTATCCAGCATAACCAAGGGATCTATGCCGTTTATGCTACGCAGGTTATCAAGTAATGCCTGTAGCATTAAACGCCCTTCACCTGCCAGCGATTCCGGCAGTTCCTGCTTATTAAAACCGCCACCGGTGATATACTCAAATACTAAAATTTTCATAGTTACATTTTATCATTGGAACAACGACAGCGGCTTTACCCATGAAAATAATTCCAGTCATCGATTTAAAAGACGGTGTTGTGGTTCATGCCCGACAAGGGCTGCGCGAACAATACCAACCCATTAACACTCTCTTGTGTCGATCCTCAGACATTCATGATGTTATCCAGGCATTTCTGGAAGTTTATGACTTTGATACGCTTTATATTGCTGACTTGAATGCGATTACTCATCAAGGCAACCATGACCGTTTAATAGCTGGTGTGCTGGCTTCTTTCCCGCACATAGTATTTTGGATAGACAGAGGTTATCAACGCTTTAACAAATATCCCGGTACTCACACACCTGTGTTAGGCAGTGAATGTTATAACGACGAAACAGCTTTAGAACTTAAAGCCTTCAATAAGCGCTTTATTCTTTCTCTGGATTATTCTGTGTCCGAGGCGTTGGGTGCAAAAAGTCTTTTTTCTGATCAGGATTTGTGGCCGGAAAGCATTATCATCATGACCTTAAATCGGGTCGGCAGTCATCAGGGCCCTGATTTGGATAAGTTAAACTGGTTTTGCAGCCACTATCCGCGTAAACAGTTTGTTGCTGCGGGGGGTATAAGAAATGCCGCTGATTTACAAGCGTTGAAACAAGTAGGGGTAAAACAGGCACTTGTTGCCAGTGCGCTCCATTCAGGAGCCATCCGGCATGAAGACATTAAAAACCTGTAGACAAAAAAATACCCCGACCAGCGGGGTATTTTCAAACAACTCATACAAGGCGCGTTATAAGCGCCTCGTTAACAACTTACTCGTTGTTAACTGCGAACGGATGTTTAGCTGTTTTCTTTGCAGCAACAACTTCAGCAGCTGTTGGTGAGCCAGCGATAGCGCGTTTCAGAGCTTCTTTAGTCGCTTGATAGTTGAATTTTTCAATCAACGCATCATCTTCAGCTTGCCAGTGAATGAATACACCGACAGAAATGAATAAATCATCTGCTTCGTCAGCTGGGATGGTGCCATCTTCTACACAATCAGCAACCGCCATAGCAACAGCGCGTTGAGCTGGGCCAAACATTTGAACAGCTTGTTTAGAACCTTTGATTGTTACTTTGTTGAACAAAATAGTTGCTGGTTTAACCATCAGGTTAGGAGCAACAACAGCCAACAGAGTAGAAAAGCCGTCTTTGTTGTTTGTTAAAGCGTTTGCAAACGCAGACTCAGCAGCAGAACCTCTTGGTCCAACCATTAGGTCAATGTGTGCAATTTCGTTGCCTTCGCCTACTAAAGATTCGCCAACGCACAATTTATTGATTTTTGCCATGCTTGTTTTCCCCTATGAAGAAATGTGAAAAATTCGAGCTAATATCGAGTTTTTATTGGCTCCCAACGGTTATATCGGGAGATTTTTATTACGAAGACTTCTAATAACATCTTCTAAAAATACTGTTAATACGGTTGCTACGGTCATATCTGCCATCGTCCCAGGATTGATACCCTTGGCTTTTAGCTCCTGATCCATACTAAAAAGTAACGGCAACAGGTGTTCAGGATTTTCAGCTGTAGACAACTCATTTGATAAATGAGACATCTTACCGGCCACCATTTCAGTGTATTGATCACCGTATTTTCTTTCGACGTGACTATCAGGAAACCGGCATAGTAAGTCAGCATAAACTGACACCGCCGCCCAACCCTCATTGCCCCATTTACTCATGGCATTGTAATATATCAAGACTGAAAAATCAAAAATATCTTGATAATCTGTAACATATTGAATCGCAATACGATCCTTAGCGCTAGCCAGGCGCATAGCTTCAGCCAAATTAACCGATGGTTTTTCGGATACATCCTGCTCGCTGGAATTGCCTAAACCACCCGGTGATGCCAACGTGATAGCTTTAAAAACCCATTCAGCATCTTCTAAAGTTGTCGTCGTTAGAACCTGGTTTAAAGATTCTCTTAGCGTTAAATTTGAATGTGTATCATTGACCGCATGGATTAAGGGGGCACATAGCAAAATAATGCCCAAATTGGTATTACAAGCCACCGCCTCACGCGTCGCTTTTACGGCATAAAATATTTTTTCGCCTAAAGAATAATCAGGATTACAAATTGGATCGGCGCTGACCTTGGCACTGATCCTAAAATCAGAGACCGACATATCATGCCCGTCAGCATGAATACTGACATTGCCAGGTTTAAATGCCTGTAATTCCACTTCACAAGCTTGTTGATATAGCTCACTGAGATGTCGCGGCGAAATCATAAGGCTTTGACGTAACGGTTAATCAAATCATCTGCCAAAACTTGCGCGATTGTAACATCGCAGACGCTTTCCAGACCTTTCCATGCGGGAATGCTATTCACTTCAATAACGGTGTAGTACCCGTCTTTATCTTGAATAATATCCACGCCTGCGTAATCCATTGCCAATGCCGCTGTCGCCTTAATAGCTAATCCGGCCATTTCCACGTCCAAATCAATTTGTTCGCAACTGGCACCCCGTGCCACATTATTTAACCACGATTTACCGCGTCTGCGCATGGCTGCAACCGCCCGGCCATTAACAACAAACACGCGGTTATCGGAAAAACCCACCCCGGAACAATGCACAAAGCGTTGCAGGTAATAAACTCCGTGACTACTGGTCAACCAAAATAAATCCGTCATTTTTTCAATGCGCCGAATACCTTCGCCCTGCGAACCAAACAAGGGCTTGCTGATTAGCAAATTACCCTTTTTTAATTCATTTTCTGCAATACTTAAAGCATCTTCCCGATGACGCAGCACCCAAGTCAACGGCGTAGGTAGTCCGGCATTATGCAGCAAAAAGCTGGTCATGCCCTTATCGACACTACGCTCTACGGCATGACCATCATTGTAAACAGGAATATTCATCGCCTTTAAAGCGTGGAGAATATCCAGATATAAAACGACCTCTTCCAATGAACCACCGGGGACGCCGCGCACAAAAGCCGCGTCCGGCAGAGCCTGTTCAAAGCCGGGAATAACAATCGGGTTTTGGCCGGATTCAATCTTAAAAGAACACTGTGTTAATGAAACATAGTCGCTGCTATAACCCAGATTGGCAAAAGCAAGACGTAATTGTTTGCCATGCCAACCCGGGTCATCGGTAAAAATGGCGATATGACCCATGTTTATAACTGTACTCCGAGTCGGCGCAGCAACGGCAATAAAACAAAATAACAAACAATGGTCGCTGTCACCGAAAGACCGAGACTAAGCCAAAATCCTAAGCCCTGTTTAAGGAATAGTGGCAAAAGCAGAAACAACAGCAGCGACGGCAGCACCAACCAAAAAATTTGGCCGGAAAGCTCAGCGATTTGTGTTGATTCTGCGCCATCAAAGTGCATCCAGATCATTGCCAACAACGAAGTAAGCGGCAACGAAGCAACCAACGCAGCAAAGCCACTATGGCGTTTGGCAATTTCTGAAATCAGTACGATGACAAGTGCAGAAACAAAAAACTTCAGAATGTAATAAAACATTACCTTGTGTTTTATGCCCCGAATGACTGATCTAACAAGGCATTATCCAGTTTTCCGGCACGGAAACTTTTGCCTGAATCAACCGCTGTCACAATCACACTGGCGGGGCTAAACAGCATGGCATCAATTTTAAAAAAGTCGTATTCATATTGTTTAAAGATTTCTGCAAACGGTCTACCATAATCTTTAGACGTTGAACTGGGTAATTCCCTGGCTAATTTTTCTGCGTCTTCATCACTGCCTTTGACAAACAAATGCACTAGTCCTGCAAACAAAATAGCGTCGTTAGTGCGACCCATGGCTTTAAC
>JAYTJI010000025.1:0-1767 GCA_043731245.1 Methylococcaceae bacterium
GGGGTTTGCTGTAAATTACGCAAACCCTGCATTAAATCTCTATCCGGTGTAGCCAGCGTGATTGGCTTTGTTTAAAAACTGGGAAACTTCAGTTATTAAGTCTCCCATTGAATTAAATAAAGTTGAAAATGCACAAGCTAGAGCTGGGGCTAATGATGTCGAAGCCTTAGCCGTTGTATCGCGAATAAAAGAAATATGGCATCAACAAGATTCTTTATCATTAGGTGTAATAACACTTAATGTTAAACAAAAGGACATAATAGATGACTTATTGTTTGAGGAAGCTCAATTGAATAATGCCTTTGCTAATCGTTTAGAACAAGAACGTAACAAAACAAAAGACGGTGAGGATATAGGATTTTTTGTGCGTAGCGTTGAACATGTCCAAGGCGATGAACGAGATATAATTATTTTGTCTACAGTTTACGATGGGGTAAGAAAAAACTTTGGTGCAATCACCAAAAAAGAAAAAGGCAGAAAACGCCTAAATGTGGCAATCACCCGTGCAAAACTGGGCATAATTATCTATTCATCATTAAATATTGATGCCATATCTAACGATAATCAGCGTGATAACAGTGAAAATTATTGGTTTTGGAAATATATGTGTTATGCAAAAGCCATTAGTTCGAGTGATAAAAAAATGGCTGAATTAGTTTTATTAAGCTTAAATTCTAAATTTCAGCAATCAGCAACTGGCTGCGATCCTGATTCTTATTTTGAAGAAGATGTTGCCGAATTTTTACGAAAACATAATTATCATGTTGACTATCAAATTGGAGAAAGCGGCTTTCGAATCGATTTAGGCGTAAAAAACAATACCGATGACCGCCTGTATTTATGTGGTATTGAATGTGATGGTAGACAATATCATAGTAGTTGGACAGCGAGGCTGAATGATATTTGGCGACAAAAAATATTAGAAAACAAAGGCTGGAAAATTGTTCGTATTTGGAGTGATGATTGGTTTGATAATAGAGCGGCAACACAGAAAAAACTCTTAACTGCTTTATCAAATTTAGACTTGGCGGGCATATAAAACCTGCCAAATCCATAAAAGCACCCAAGACACCATTCTGAAAAAACGCGTTTCATACCTTTCCAAAGTGGGCCAATAGCACGCGTGCGACGGGCATCGTTATGACCGGCAGCATCTTGACCTTGCTTAGCAAAGTAATAGTTGATGTAACCACATTGGTTGGTATGACGAATTTCATCCATCACCTGACCTAAATAACCATTTTTTTGCTCTGGCGCAGTGGCAGAATCCCACAGCATACCCGTTGCAGCAATGGCGTTATATTCACCCACTTCCAGAAAGTTGGAAATCACTTTCATGGACTCATTCCATTTAGGATGTACGCGATTAGCGGCATCAACACGCGTCAAAACATCTTGTAAACTACCGAATTGACGTTCGTCTTTAACGGATTCCATACGTGCATATTCTTTAGCGATCAGCTTGAATTGCTCTTTGGTGTCATTCGCCATTTTGTATTTGGTCGAATATTTAGTGCGATTTTTATCAAAATCCCAAGTGAAACTTTGCATCCATCTGTGTACTTCTTGCGCACCGACGCTGACTGGTGCGCGATTAACAGCCAACGCATCGGTTGCTGCTTTTGTTGCTGAACTTATAGCCATGGAAACTGCTCCTGTTTTTTATTTAAATCTTACATTCAACTCATAAGTGCAATCGCAAATAAGCGGAAAAAAGAAGGCCCGCTGATATAGTTATAGGCTTTTTTCAATCCGACCAAAGACGAG
>JAYTJI010000026.1:0-1093 GCA_043731245.1 Methylococcaceae bacterium
TTCTTGAAAATCTGGCGACTTTAAAAGCGCACTAAAAGATTTTAGAGGGGGATTAGCTCAGCTGGGAGAGCACCTGCTTTGCAAGCAGGGGGTCAACGGTTCGATCCCGTTATCCTCCACCACATACAATCTTTTATGATTTCGTTTTGTGAAATCATAAAAAGTTGGAGTCCCCTTGTGGGAATTTTTATATTGATGTTGTCAGAAAAGCAAGAAATTAGAAGCAAGCATTTAGGTTTGAATGCTTGCTTCTAGTTTTTAACTAGACTGATCTTTAACAAAATGGAAGAAGTAAAGAGAACACAATCTATTGTGATGATATGGTTGTGTTCAAATGGGTAGTAATTGATTGCAAAATCGAAACATTTTGCTTTGTTTAGTTCCAGTTAGATAGTGTCGTAAGTATTAGCGATAATGCTTGCAACATGAAATAATACATTCTTCATTGAATGGAAATAAATGAAACAAAAGAAATAACCAGTGAATGTTGTACAACCTTGCAGCATTCACAAAGTAGCTTTAGAAAAAACTATAACGGCGTTCTCATGCGCACGGTGTCTGAATTTAAAAAGGGTTCAGGGATTAACGTTATAGGATCAAGTGAATAAGTGCATATGGTGGATGCCTTGGCGATTACAGGCGATGAAGGACGTGGTAGCCTGCGTAAAATTTCGGGGAGCTGGCAAACAAGCTTTGATCCGGAAGTGTCCGAATGGGGAAACCCACCCGCAAGGGTAACCGGTCCTGAATATATAGGGACATGGTGGCGAACCGAGTGAACTGAAACATCTAAGTAGCTCGAGGAAAAGAAATCAACCGAGATTCCGTAAGTAGTGGCGAGCGAACATGGAATAGCCAGTTATTTTTAGCACATGCGATAGTAGAACGGAATGGAAAGTCCGGCCATAGAGGGTGATAGCCCCTTATACGAAATCCCGTGTGTGGAACTAGGGTAACGACAAGTAGGGCGGGGCACGAGAAACCTTGTCTGAACATGGGGGGACCATCCTCCAAGGCTAAATACTCGTAATCGACCGATAGTGAACTAGTACCGTGAGGGAAAGGCGAAAAGAACCCCGGGAGGGGAGTGAAA
>JAYTJI010000027.1:0-5509 GCA_043731245.1 Methylococcaceae bacterium
CGGCTTGGTAGGCCTGCCATCTTTTTTGCGCTTCATCACGCCAGATAGCATCGATTTCAGGGTCGGGCGTATCCAGATCAGCCAGTAATAATTCCGCCAAACGTAATTTTTCTAAGGGCGGCAACTGGTTTGCTTGTTGGTGGAGTTCTTGGGCATGTAGCATGGTTTTTTCCTGTGCAGGGTGAAATGGTGCAGGATGGGTTTATCCTATTTGCAATTAAGCGCAATCCAGACAGTATGTTACCGTTCGTAGAATTTCTGGTATGGTTCAAAAATAGTGGTAGCGTCAAAACCTTCGGGACGGGTTTGCAACCCCATCCCGCGTGGAGGGCTATCTGCGAAGCCATCTTACGGATTACAATTTATCCGCCGTACGGCCGTCGATAATTTATCCACCATACGGGATAAAAATCATTTAAGAATAGTGGCTTGAAAAGATTTGTTCGAGTTCCTGGCTCAATTTGTCTTTAGCAAGCCAAATGTTTTTAATTAAATCGTCGCTAAGGTTTTGCGGTTTAAAATTGGAGGTATCAAAATTTATCAGTGTAACGGCTTGGCGAAATTGTTTTAGAAGCGGGTAACATTTTTTCACATCGAGGTTACGTAACTTCAGAATATCGAGTCTATTACGCAACTTCTGATTTAAACCTCGTTTCAATTGAAACGCCAAATCGCTGGACTCCTGACTTGTGTGATATTGGACAGCTTGAATTTCAATTTCATCTAAAAGAGATTGTATTTTATCGAGTATGCTTCGAATTTCTTTACGTTTTTCGCGAATGTTATTTTGTCGGTTTACCAGCCACCATCCAGAAATAACGAGTAACCAAGTCACTATTTGCGGCCACCCCATATTAATCTTGCTCCGCATCAAGAATGTATTCTTCAATCTCCTCAATCAAACTAGGATCTTCCGAATTAAGGGTTATAGCAGTTTTTATCTGGTTGGAAGAATAACCCAATCGAATTAGCCCGCCAAAAGCCTCCTCCAGAAAAGAAGACCCATATCCGGCAGTACTATCCAGTTCAATAGTGATATGCCCATTATCGTCTAAAACAGGGATTAAAAAATTTTCTCGAAAAAGTTCACCGCTAAACGGCCCATCGGTTTTATAGCGTCCAGCCGGATAGCGGGAAAAATCTTTCCCAATATCAATAATCTTTGTAGTGACATTCATGAATTAACCTCTGTATTTCGCGTTAGTGGTAAAGACCAAAGAATCAGAGTCCCCAAAATGGAATCTTTGTAATTTTTAACATCTTCGGATGGCTTATAATTATCAAGATTATACATGTAACCGCCTTTGTTACTAAGGATTGCAAGCCTCCCGCCTTGGATTGTTTCAATTGCTTTAATCATATCGAGTAAACCTTTTCCACGATGACGTTTCAAGGTCCTACTACGTTTGACTTCGATAGCAGCACGTATTAATTCGCCATCCGAATATTTGTTCTTATCTGAGCCAAATAGTTTTAGCAAAATGTTAGTAAAAATACTTTGTTCTTGATTTTGCTCGATTGTTTTAGGTAGCGTAACTGGAATTCCGACTCCTAAATCACAAAAAGCGACAAAAATATGGTCATCTTCTTCACGGCAAAACATCCACCATCCTTTATCATCAGCAATTTCTGCACCATCACTTCGTAATTCTAAATAAGCGTGTTGCGAAACATTGGTCATTGCTTCTGAAACACCTCGGTATAACTTCTTTGATTTCATTTTAGGTAATTTACTTTGGGCTTCCAATATTTGACCGACTTCCGTCGCATCGGTATTTTCTCCAAAAGCAATTTTCCAGTTAATAACATCAGCTCGTTCTGGAATAATAGGAGACTTACAGTTCAACATTTTTAAAATATCCAGATGTTGTAGCAACTGCGCGACAGTCTCATCTTTAGGAGGAATACACGAAACTAAATTCAATGAGCCTAATTCTCTTCTGATTCGATGAAGTTCAGCAAAAAATAACAAGGTTCCGCAAACAACCATTCGTTTTGTGTCTGAAAAATCAATCATTACCGGCTTTTTCTGAATTAAAACTTTATCCCTAAGCTTGCTGATAAATTCCAATAGTTTTTTATGATTCTTACTATGTATTAGCTCAAAGATTACGGGAGCTTGAAGAGTTAAGTAAGTTGAAGAAGTTGAAAGTTTTTTCTTGATTTTATGACGCTTATACCCCGGTATTCTTTTCAAGCGTTTCTTTTCTCGCCTATGACTGAGGCGTATCCATGTTATACGATCATCTGAATTTAGTCGTTTCATAGTTCCTATTTAACTATTGATTATGACAAATGACACATGACACATCAAAATTGGTGTGTCATGTCTGCTTGAGCCGTAGGGCGGATTAGACGCGCAAACCATCCAAGCTTTGGACAGGTAAATATTTTCCGCGCGTCGTAATCCGTCTTATGAATGAACACCGCATACTACGGTCCCAACCAATTACCCCGATTAACCCCTACCCAACCGCTTTTCAGTTTCCAGCACTTGTTGCGTGGTTTGTAGCACAGTATCAGGATTTAAGCTCATAGAATCTATGCCGCAACTGACCAGAAAATCCGCCATTTCAGGATAATCCGACGGCGCTTGGCCGCATAAGCCGCAATGTTTGCCGTTGCGTTTTGAGCCTTCCACGGCAAGCCGGATCATTTCTTTAACGCCGGGGTCGCGTTCATCAAAATCCTCGGCGACAATCGCGGAATCACGGTCTACACCTAATGTCAGCTGGGTCAGGTCATTTGAGCCGATGGAAAAGCCATCAAAATGTTCGGAAAAGGCATCGATTTGGATGACGTTATTGGGAATCTCGCACATCACATAGATTTCCAGCCCGTTTTCGCCGCGCTTTAAGCCCAGTTGCGCCATGTATTCAAGCACTCGTTTGGCTTCCTGAACGCGGCGGCAAAACGGAATCATTAGGATGACATTGATCAGGCCCATGTCATCGCGCACCCGTTTCATGGCGGCGCATTCAAGAGCGAAACCTTCCGAGTAGGCCGGATGGGTGTAACGGGAGGCACCGCGAAAACCTAGCATCGGGTTGGCTTCATCAAACTCGAACCAGCGTCCACCCAACAAGGTGGCGTATTCATTGGTTTTAAAATCGGACATGCGCACGACGACGGGTTTGGGATAAAACGCAGCCGCAATAGTGCCCACGCCTTCCGACAAGCGCTGGATAAAGAAATCCTTGGGGGTTTCGTAGTTACGGGTCAACTCGCCCAGTTGTTGTCGTTCACTGGCATCTTGCACGCGCTCGGGGTGTATCAAAGCCATCGGGTGCGCTTTGATAGTTTCGGTAATGATAAATTCCATACGCGCCAAACCTACGCCGTCATTGGGCAGAAAACTGGTCTTGAATGCCAGTTCGGGATTGCCGATATTCAGCATGATTTTGGTCTTAGGGCGTTTCAAGCCGGTCAAGTCCGTAGTTTTGATTTCAAAATTAAGGATACCCTCATAGACCTTGCCGTTATCGCCTTCTGCACACGATACCGTCACAGGTGAATTATTTTTAATGGTTGTCGTCGCATTATCACACCCGATAACGGCAGGAACACCAAGTTCACGCGAGATGATTGCTGCATGACAGGTACGGCCACCACGGTTGGTGACAATTGCCGAAGCGATTTTCATCACTGGCTCCCAATCAGGCGTCGTAATATCCGCAACCAGTACATCGCCGGCTTTAAAGTTACCCAGTTGCCCTACGTTCTCAATAATTCGTGCGTTGCCTGTCGCAATTTTGCTGCCGACCGAATGACCGGTAACAATCGGCGTGCCCTTGTCTTTTAGCACATATTGCTCTAAAACCATTCCGCTCAACTGGGATACGACGGTTTCCGGACGTGCCTGAACAATATACAGCGTGCCATCAATGCCGTCCTTTGCCCACTCCATATCCATCGGTTTGGCTTGTCCTGCTTTGGTGCTGTAATGCTTTTCTATCTTGATGGCGTAATCGGCCAGGGTCAGAACATCGGCGTCGCTTAGGCAAAAATGATTTCGCTCTTCGGCGGAAGTGACAATATTTTGGGTAGATTCACGCGTGCGACCATCGCTGTAAATCATTTTTATCTTTTTCGCGCCCAGGGTGCGTTTTAATACAGCACGATGACCTAACTCAAAGGTCGGTTTGTGGACATAAAATTCATCCGGGTCTACTGCGCCTTGCACGACATTTTCACCCAGGCCATACGCGCCGGTAATAAAAACGACATCGCTAAAACCCGATTCGGTATCAAGAGAGAACATCACGCCGCTGGCATCCAGATCGGAGCGCACCATTTTCATGATGCCTATGGATAAGGCCAGTTTAAAATGATCAAAGCCCTGATCGACCCGGTAGTGGATGGCCCGGTCGGTAAACAGACTCGCAAAACAGCGTTTACAGGCTTCCAGTAAAGCTTGCTCGCCGCGTATATTCAGGAAAGTATCCTGTTGTCCGGCAAAGCTGGCGGTAGGTAAATCTTCGGCGGTGGCGGAACTGCGCACGGCAACGCTCATATCATCGCCATATTGCTGATGCAGTTGCGCATAGGCTTTGAGAATCTGGCTTTCAAGATCAGTAGGGAAGGGCGCAGCATAGATAATTTCACGGGCTTTTCGGGCGCGGCTGGCAAGATCGGCGACATCGTCAGGATTCAAATCATCCAGGGCTTGATGTAGCGGTTGCCAGGCATTCGCCTGATCCAGTAAATAGCGATAGCCTTCAGCGGTCACGGCAAAACCATTGGGTATTTGAATGCCTTGCGGGGTTAGTTCACGATACATTTCACCCAACGAAGCATTTTTTCCGCCAACCAGGGGTACGTCATCTATCGTTAACTCATTAAACCAACGGATATAGTTTGTTTGTTCAGACATGTTATTTTCCTTAAGGGAGGTTCTCGTTAGCAAAGTTCGAGCAGCCATTAAAGCCCAGAACTACTTAACCAAAAAATACAGCAAAGCCAGATTGATTAACAGCAATAACACAGTTAAGCTTTTCCAGAACATTAATGGATTACGCTGTATTAAAGGTATACGTTCTTCAGCCGTTAAAAACTTCGGATTCGGTACAGACAAATCATGCAGAAACTCTGATAAATCGTCGTATCTAAGCTCAGGGTTTATTGCAGTAGCTTTTTTTAACGCACCATCAATCCAGATAGGCACCATAGCGTTGTAATGAAAACTGGGTACATAAAGCAGTTTTGCCAGATTAATTTTGTTGGGTTTTTCCGGCATATCCTGGCCAAAGGGCAGGGCGCCGTTAATCATTTCATAGGCAATAACCCCCAGCGAAAACAGATCGGATTTAACTGTGCCGCGCTGTCCCGTATGATATTCGGGCGCTGTATAATTTAAAGTGCCGAGTATATTCTCTTCGCTACCATGTTCCAGCGGCGTAATTTCCGCGATACCGGCGATTTTAACCGAGCCAAAATCAATAATTTTAACTGTACCATTGCTATCAAACATGATGTTTTCAGGTTTTAAATCCTGATGTAACATTTCCAT
>JAYTJI010000028.1:0-5065 GCA_043731245.1 Methylococcaceae bacterium
ATCAGATACCACCATAAGGAACGCCAAACCTAACCCAAGCAAGGCTTACAAGATACCTGATGAAAAGGGTATGTATTTGCTAATCAGCCCCAATCGATCAAAATTACTATAGTGGACATAAACAACAGCGACACTTAGCTCTGATCCGATGCTATTTCGCACCTGCCAATCGAAAAGTATGCGAACCACTTGCTCTAGTGATTGCAGAGAATACGTTGATTTATGGTTACTGTCTGTCTGCTACCGAACATAGCCGACACATTGGCGGCTATAATCTCGCCAAAGTTTATAGTGGTAGTTCTTAAGAATAAGCATCTCTGTACGCTAACGTACAGAAATACCCTGGAATTTGGCGTAACTTAATTACAGTACGGTAACAAATAAATGATGGAAAGAAACACTGCAACACTAAAAGCATGGAATCGTTTTATTCACAGTGTATCTTTGTGACCCCTAGTGTTCAAAGCCGCAGGAGGCTTTATGAAACAGATTACGCTAAATTCTAAACTGAACTTATTGACCGCAGGGGCTATCAATTGCCCCGCAACGAAAGGAACAATGATGGTTCTTGGGTCTGCCCTACAAAAATGGCTTTCATCTATCGCCCGAGTGACTCTGATCGGCACCTTAGCTATTTCCGGCTGTACATCAAAAGATTCGGAGGAAGATTTGAGTCAAAAAAGTAAACAAATGCCGCGAGAGATGGGCAGTACTTCCGATAAACCCGTCCACAAGGAGGTCGGCGAGGCATCTTGGTATGGGCCGGGATTTCATGGTAAGGAGACTGCCAATGGCGAGACCTTTGACCAAAAAGACATGACGGCCGCCCATCCGAGTTTGCCGATGGGAACCAAGGCCAAAGTGACTAATCTTGATAATGGTAAAAAGGTCGAGGTCAGGATTAATGACCGTGGGCCCTTTGCCGAAAATCGTGTCATCGATCTTTCCAGTGCAGCGGCCAAAAAGCTTGATATGAAAGGAGACGGCACCACCCAGGTTAAAATTGAAACTAAACCTATCACCAAGAAGAAAAGTGCTGCTAGAAAGTCCAGCAAGACAAAATTAAAAGCAAAAAAGCTGCACCATTGAGGGCATTAAGTCCGCGTTGTCTTTTTTTACTGCGTACGTTAGCGCACTGAACGCACCCGACTCATTCTGTATCCTGGCATCTGCAAGGAAGTGATACTGAGTAAAAATGGACGCGTCGAACCAAATACATACCGAGGCAATACAATGAAAAAACTGAACTTATACAGCATTCCCAATAATGTCATGGCTGGGCGCAACGGCACTCTGCCTCTATATGTTGCAGAGACCGCAGCCTCTGCACAATTACAGCAATCTCTTTTGCAGGTAGCGGAACTCAAACAAACACTCGAAACCAGTCAACAGCAGTTGAAAACTGCGCAACAGCACATTGAACTGCTTACGGAAACCAATACCTCGCTCAAACAAAATTTGATACGGCTTGCAAAAAAATATGCGCATGCGCGTCACTTCGGGCATTACGACGAGCTTACTGGACTGCCCAATCGCAGCCTTCTACAAGACAGGTTTAAGCAGGCGATAGTTCAGTCAACGCGGCATGATAAGCAAGTGGCGTTGCTATTTATTGACCTGGATAAATTCAAAAATGTAAATGACGATCTGGGGCATGTGATAGGTGACAAGGTCTTGCAGCAAGTAGCAGAGCGTTTAACCGCCAGTATCCGTTATGGTGACACCGCCTGCCGCTATGGAGGTGATGAATTCGTCATCATGCTACCGGAAATTGATAGTCAGGAAAGTGTGGCGGTGGTGACAGATAAAATTCGCACCCATCTAGCTGCGGATTATGTGCTGGACGGCAATATCGTTAAGGTAACTGCGAGTATCGGCACCGCCTTCGGGAATAATTACAGTGACTTGGTCAAGCAGGCTGATAATGCCATGTATAAAGTCAAAGCGCACAGCAACCTTCCAAGCCGATCACTTCAGTCGAATTTAGAGCTAGCAAGCTGTTAAGTTTTATTTACATTTTTAAGCGTCACAAGGTGCGTGTAACTTAATGAGATCCAACCGATTATTAAGAGGTAGAGGGTAGTATGAAAACATCATTATCCAGTGTCGCCTTACCTTTTTTGAGTTCTTTGCCATACCATAGAAGGTGCTACGCTGGCGTCGCGATAAAGCATAATGCCTACTCGATAAGGCTACGCTAGAAACATCTCCAGAATTTGATAAGAAGCACTGGCCAGACTATTCAAATCAATTTAATTTGCAAAGCGAAGGGCTCAATTAGTTTTATCACATAAAACCCTAATGTGGAGTTAAGTGCGTGCTGGTTATTTTACATCATAGAGCAAGGAAAACAGAGTTAATCTGGAGTCAAATTACATTATGTCGCTAGCAAATTCTGTTTTGCATCCATCAATCCCTCAAGAGATATAAACATGACAATATCTAATAAATCGGCAGTTGCAACTCCAGTTTCACCACTAAGTGCAGATGAGCTAAAAAGTATTAATGCTTATTGGCACGCCTGTGCTTACTTGGCCGTTGGCATGATTTATCTTCTGGACAATCCACTATTAAAAGAACCGCTCAAACCCGAACATATCAAGAACCGGCTGTTAGGGCATTGGGGATCGAGTCCCGGCCTGAGCTTTGTCTATATCCATATCAATAGGCTCATTAATAAGTACGATCTTAATGCCATTTTTCTGGCTGGCCCCGGTCACGGCGCACCGGGCGTTCTGGCTCCTGTTTATCTTGAAGGCACTTACTCCGAGATTTATTCCAACAAGAGTGAAGATGAAGAAGGTTTATTGCAGTTTTTCAAAGAATTTTCTTTCCCCGGCGGCATCGGCAGCCACTGTACGCCCGAAACACCTGGCTCCATTCATGAAGGCGGCGAGCTGGGCTATAGTATTTCTCATGCTTATGGTGCCGCATTCGATAATCCAGATTTACTGGTGACAGTGATGGTGGGCGATGGTGAAGCGGAAACAGGCCCGTTGGCAACGTCCTGGCATTCCAATAAATTCCTTAATCCAATCCGCGATGGTGCGGTATTGCCGATACTGCATCTTAACGGTTACAAAATCAACAATCCGACACTCTTGTCACGCATTTCCCATGAGGAACTGGAACGCTTGTTTCAGGGTTACGGTTATACGCCATACTTCGTGGAAGGCAGTGATCCCGAGACGATGCACCAGCTTATGGCGGGCGTTCTCGAACATTGTGTACTGGAAATTCGCCGCATTCAGGAAGAAGCACGCCGCACCGGACTTCCAACGCGGCCACGCTGGCCGATGATTGTATTACGTAGCCCGAAAGGATGGACGGGGCCCAAAGAAGTGGATGGACATAAAGTCGAAGGCTTTTGGCGTTCCCATCAGGTACCCCTTGCAAGCGTGAAAGAAAACCCTGCACATCTGAAAATGCTGGAAGACTGGTTGCGCAGTTACAAACCCGAAGCATTATTTGATACGACGGGCAAATTGATCCCTGAGCTTAAGGCGCTAGCGCCCAAAGGCACGCGGCGCATGAGTGCAAATCCTCACGCTAACGGTGGTTTGCTTCGCAAAACTCTGCGGACGCCAAATTTCCAGGATTATGCATTGGCAGTGGAAAGTCCCGGTAAAGTCACGGCAGAGAACACGCGTCCACTGGGTAAATTCCTGCGCGATATCATGAGCGATAACATGGGCAATTTTCGCGTGTTCGGCCCCGATGAAAACAGCTCCAACAAGTTGGACGACATTTATAAAGCCAGTAAAAAAACCTGGTTGGCTGATTACTTACCCGAAGATGCTGACGGCGGCGAACTGTCGCCGGACGGTCGAGTGATGGAAATGCTGTCCGAACATACACTGGAAGGCTGGCTTGAAGGTTATTTGCTAACAGGTCGTCACGGTTTCTTTTCGACCTACGAAGCTTTTGTACATATTATTGACTCTATGTTCAATCAGCACGCTAAATGGCTGGCTATGTCCAAGAAAGTCCCCTGGCGCGCGGCTGTATCATCGCTCAACCTGCTGATTACCTCTACAGTTTGGCGGCAGGATCACAATGGCTTCACTCATCAGGATCCAGGATTTCTCGACTTGGTCGTGAATAAAAGTCCGTCTGTGACCCGTATTTATTTGCCACCGGACGTTAACTGTCTGCTTTCCGTCGCCAACCATTGTCTGAACAGCACCGACTACATTAACGTGATTGTGTGCGACAAGCAGAAGCATCTGCAATACCTGGATATGGATGCAGCGATTAAACACTGCACCAAAGGCTTAAGTATTTGGGAATGGGCAAGCAATGATAATGGGGTTGAACCTGATCTGGTGATGGCAAGTGCGGGTGATATTCCTACCAAGGAGGCCCTGGCTGCAACCGTGTTGCTGCGTGGACACTTTCCACAACTCAAGATTCGTTTTATCAATGTGGTCGATTTATACAAATTGGTACCCAGCAGCGAGCATCCGCATGGCCTTTCTGATCGCGATTTCGACAGCCTGTTTACCCTGGATAAACCAGTCATTTTCAACTTCCATGGTTATCCCTGGCTAATCCATCGACTGGCTTATCGCCGCAATAACCACCATAACCTGCATGTTCGGGGTTACAAGGAAAAAGGCAGCATCAACACACCGCTGGAACTGGCGATTCAAAACGAAACTGACCGTTTCAGTCTGGCCATTGATGCTATCGATCGTATTCCTGCCTTACGGGTATCGGGCGCTCACGTTAAAGAAAAGCTGCGTGACCAGCAAATCGAATGCCGTAATTATGCTTATGAGCATGGCATCGACAGGCCGGAAGATGATAAATGGCAATGGCCTTACTGATAAGATGACTGAGCGAGATTTCTAAAATGAGCTTGAAAATTTATTTACTCCGCCACGGTGAGACAGAGTACAGCCAACGGGGCGCTTATTGCGGAGCGCTTGACCCTGAATTGACGCCTGAAGGCAATCAAATGGCGCAGGCTTTCGCTGATGCCTATCGTTCGATACCCTGGATAGATATTTATGTCAGCCCCATGAAACGAACCATCGCGACGGCAAAACCTTTATGCGATGCG
>JAYTJI010000029.1:0-4839 GCA_043731245.1 Methylococcaceae bacterium
TGACATGGGCTAAAATAGGAACACAAGAGATCGGTTACCGGTGGAGAGTTAAGTTTCAGAAATACCAGGGTCAATTTATTTTTATTGCAATTGCCTGCGCAATATTGGCTTTGCTGCCAGTCATCCATGAGTTTTTGCGCGATACATTAGAAAAGAAGAGTTATTTGACCAGCTCTTTTCCGGTAATCATGGGTGTAATAGGGGGAATTTATGAGTTTTTTCAACAACAGAAGGGTAAGAATGCCAGTAAAGGTATACTCACCGAAACTAGAATCCTGGCGACCTCTTTATTGCTGATATTTGGAATTCTGGTTATAGGGTACAAGATTGCGCTGGATGCACATAACTCAGCTGATAAATTACTTTTCGGTATTATTATAGTGGTGATTTTACTGGCGGGTTGGTTCGTCAATCTAAACCTGTTCGGCATAGGTAGGATGGCGCGGGATCGGCTAATGGAGGCATTTATGCCGAACCAGGAGGCGGTCAATAAAAATCAATGGGATTTGGCAACTGATGCAGACAGTGCATTTTTTGCTAACCTTTCAGGGGCTGATCAATGGGGGCCTTATCATTTAATCAATGCCAATGTTGTTTTGGTTGATTCAGAACTTCGAAAATTCAGGGGACGGGGTGGCGATAATTTTATTATGTCCCCTCTTTTTTGCGGGGGCGATGCTATTGGCTACTATAAAACGACGGAATTTCAATCGGGTGAAATGACTTTGGCAACGGCGGTATCTATATCAGGTGCGGCATTAAATCCTAATGCGGCTAACTCTGGACAGGGGGCTACACGTAACCGACTGGTGTCTTTTATTTTAGCCTTTCTAAACATACGCCTGGGTTATTGGGTAAGAAATCCATCAGCAACCCAGTTGCAAAAAACAATGGCAAAATGGGGGCCTAACTTCTTCTATCCCGGCTTTTTACAGGGCTTAATGGGTAAAGGCCTTAATGAAAAGGCAAGTTATCTTGAGCTTACTGACGGCGGACATTTTGACAATACGGGCTTGTATGAGTTGATTAGAAGGCGCGTAGACGTGATCTATTTCTCATCGGCGGGTGCCGACCCCAACTTTACCCTCGATGATGTAGGCAGTATTCTGGTAAGGATACAAATTGATTTTGGCGTTACCATTGAATTTGAAGACGAGTTAGAAGCACTGATGCCGAGTACTGATCTTGAAAGCGCCTACGGAAAACGCTTTTTATTCTCACAATCAGGTTATTCAGTGGGTAGAATTCATTACCCGGCATCCGAATTAGGCCCCGTTAAAGAAGGCAAAATACTCATGGTCAGAGCTACCTTAGTTAAAGATTTACCACCGCAAATTTATAGTTATTGCGCCCAGCATGGACAGTTTCCTAATGAATCCACAACTGATCAGTTTTTTGATGAAGCTCAGCTTGAAGCTTATCGGGAATTGGGTTTAAAACTGACCGACCAGTTATGCCGTGCGCCACAGTAAAAAACAGCATTGTAACTACTACTCCACACACTAAAAGAATGAAATATAAAGTCTCGCTTGCCCAAACAAAGGTGAATTTCGGTTTCTTGTCGATAGGGCGGGGAGCTTATCTGGTCTTACGTGCGGACTTAATGCCAAACGATATAGCTGTCCACATAAACCATACCACTATCATTCCGGCGGAAATTTACGGCAGATGACCTTACCAAGCGCCCTTCGGGTTAATGCAAATTTTTTCCAGGCTGATATGTGCTGGATTCTTACATTGATATCAAGACCAAAATCATGAATAAAAATGCTATCCCCAGAATTGCAGGCTATAGACAACTGAAGAAATTACGAACCGCATTAGCGATTTCTCAGGGTACAAAACTATTATCAACCCTGCAACAAGAAGCGGAAGGAACTGTTTCCCATGATCAGACCAAGCGAGTTACTTATCTGACAGAACTTTTTTCACGCATCCATCGGGAAATATTTCAGGATTGGAAAGAACAACCCAGTGTTTGTCATCGTCCAGGCACGATGACTGATCCTGATAAGAGAAAAGCGTTTCGTGAAGCCATAGAACGCCTGGTTTTAGATGGCGACGGTAATAAGGATTCGGCCATTTTTGATAACAATGGCTTTGTTATCAGAACTGAAAATATTGCTGAAAGGCTGGCTGGCTTTTACCAAAGAATGCGCGGCGTCAGACCTTTTGCTTATGGCAATAGATTGACACTGGATTTTTTTATAACGATGCTCGGCAAGTTGCCGGCTATCAAGAGTGTTTATGAACAGGGTATGGATTTCAGGCGAATTTCAGCGAACGACGCGGCTATTTTGCATAATCCTGACAGCACTCTCAGGGAAATAACCCTGGCCTTTGAACACGCACTTGATCCAAGCCGTAGCAAAAGCTTGCAAAACAAACCCAACGCTTATGGAAAGTGGCCTGAAAACAAGAAGTTTTTATCAGGCATCCCTTTTTTGTCCTATAAAACAGAAGCGGGCATAGAATGCCTGGTTTCGGTGACGGGTGGCCTGGTGCCCCTGGACAGTATCAAGAAGGAGCTATTTATTGCGGGTAAGCATTTAGCCGATTATCCGCTTTGCGCAGCCGAAAATATGCTGGGTTATCTACCCGGAACAGAAGACGTGCGTCACTCTGGATGCTACGAAATTGACGGCATCAGCATAGGTGAAGATGGCGCGGCGCCTCTGTTTTGTCTTGATATTAATATGTTGACAGGCTTGCGTTCCCCAAGTCACACGGAACTTATGGAGCTTCTGAAGCAATGTGAAGGTGAAAAATCCCCGGTATTAAATCTGGCGAACAACGAAGAACTTAAAAATAAACTGCTGATTGCTGCCGATGGCGATCCAAGACTTGAACGTACTGTTGAAATTGCTTATGAGCGGCTCAGTAAAATCATAAAAAAACTGGATGAGGCTAAAGAAAATCTTTTTGAAGGGAAAAGTCCCGATGCGAATCCCAGGTTATTTATGTCGATGGGCGGCGCAGGATCAGGTAAAACAGCGGTTGAAGAAATTGCCCAGGCACATTGCGGCGATAATTTTGTCATTGCATCATTAGATGAGTTCCGAAAAAAAAGCGATCTGTATAAGGTTCTTACGGCTGCCAGCCATCACAGTGACGATTATGTCTATGTAGAACCCTTTGCCAACAGATTGCGCGATTCGGTTGCCGATTACGCTAAAAATAATCATATCAATATTCTTTATGATGGCACGGGCATTCCCTATCAGCCGCGTTATTCAAACATAGTTAATCAATTTAAAGCACACGGTTTCCATACCCAAATAACGGCAGTGGACGCTTTTATTGTTAAACCGGAAGGTCGTGAGAATGAGTTAATTAGATCCAGCGTTATCACCAGCGTTAAGGAGCGTTTTGAAACAACCGGGCGAGCTTTGCCTTGGGTGGTTACGGTAGATAAACATATACGCGCACCCCGGTCATTCTTGAATGCCCTGGAACATGAAGCCTTGGACAAAATTTCACTGTTTGCCAATGATGGCGAACGGGACAAACACTATCTCGTCGCTGAAAGTTTTTCTTTTTCTGACCGGGAAGTTCGCGTACTTCAAAAGCAGCAACTGGCAGGCACACTGATGATACATCTGAAAGCGCTGATCAAAAATCGTGAGGACTCCTTTTTAAAAAACTTGGCTCAGGGCGATGAAAGCAAGCTTGATGCACTCATCAGCAGAAATCCTTTATTTGCAGAAAATAACCTGGCTTTTCAGATTTATCCCAGTAGTACGGGCAATCGTGTACTGGTGATTTATAACGCACGACGGATGGTTGATTTTGTGGAAAAGCGACAACTAAACCCCAATGCTTCAGGTGAGGACGGCCTGTTACATAAACCTGAATCACTAGCCTTCCATGTCGATCCTTATACCAAAGACCCCTGGATAACCAAGCTTCAAGATTAGCCTTTTCGTTATTAGACCAAAAGAAGGCGGCATAGCAAACCCATGACCAAGACTAAAGTTCCTGCAAGTGTAGTCGATTCATTAGTGGTACCTTACGGCTTATCTTTTGAACTTTAATGTAGTAAAAACAACAAATAGCTATTATTAATTGCCCCCATAATTAATTTTAATCCATTTCTAAATTTTAAAAGGAGACTAACCGCATGTCGCTTGGAGAAGTACAGCGTTTTTATGAAAAAATCCGGCATGATTTCGATTTTTTTCAACTATTTAATAAAACTTTACAAGCGATACCAAATGAATATCGAGACCAAGCCATCGATAAATTTGCTAAAGAACATGGCTTTGATTTTTCTATGAAAGAATTCAAACATTTTTCAGGCGTACTTGAAAATTCTTATTTTAAGAATAACGCACCTGAAGCAAAGCTTTCAGTTAATAAACTCGAAAGAGCTTTTATTTGGCTATCCGGTGTCAGCCCAAAAATATTAGCGACTTGCCCTGAATCAGAACAAAAAAAACATGCGGCACTTGGCGGTACGGTATTGATCCCCGCTTTATTAGCGATTGTCACAGCATCGTTTTTACTCTACACCTTAAACTTCAGTGTTTATGTCATAGTTCCGGTTTCTTTGCTGTGGTCAAGCATGATTTTGCTGATGGATAGGGCATTATTGGCGACTTACAGGAAAGGCTTTTCTTTTTGGGGAAAACTTGGGCAATTTTCCTTAAGATTTGCGATTGCTTTGCTCATTGCCGTAACGGTCGCTCACCCGGTAGTCCTACTTTTGTTCAGTGAGCGCATAGACGCTGCCTATAACGAAGGGCGCATAAAAGTCGAACGCAATAAACTGGCCATGCAATGCGATTTAAAAAATCCGCAAAGTGATCTGCGCTTATTAGATGAAAAAATGACACTGCT